>NZ_JBEZLR010000019.1:0-111353 GCF_040652275.1 Streptomyces sp. NPDC048275 | reverse complement strand
ACGCTCGGCTGGGAAACCCCAGCCGAGCGCCTGTCTAAACTGCTCGCGGCCTGATCAACCGACCACGTGTTGCAACGACCCCTTGAATTCGCCGAATCCGCGGGGCCCTCATTCGTCAGCACCGACGTCAGGGGCAGCGCCGGTGCTTGGGGAGCGGCGCCGGGGGGTGCGTCGCTGGTCTTGGATGGCAGTCAGCCTTGTGGGGGGCGTTGGGTGGGTCCTTTGGGTGGGCGGTTTTCGCCGTGCGCCGGGTGGGTGACGGCCTCCGTAACCGCCTGGACCACCTCGGCACGGATTCCGCCGGTCGGCCCCGGGCGTCCCCGGAGCCGACCGTTCTTTTGAGTGACCGGGCTGCTGTCCCCTGCCGTCCGGTCACCACCCTGGGACGAGGTCCCATGACGTACGGCACGATCCGATCCGTACGTCTCATCGCCCCAGAGGGGCCACGCGTGGTTCCTTCGAGCCCGCCCCTGGCTGGCACGGACACCATGACCAACGAAGCCCGCGCCGCACTGGTCACGCGCCGTACGGATGCGAGGGCATGCGTACGTGCGTACGCCGTGCACGGGTTCAGACGCGGCCGCGGCACAGCTCCAGCAGCGTCATGGCCAGCGAGGTGCCCGGCTTGCCCAGCGCGTTCCTGTAGTGGCCGAGGATCTCCATCTCGCGCGAGAGGTTCACCCGGCGGCCGCCCGACGTGATCCGGGCCTCCTGGATCACCACCGACACGGCCATCCGTTCCTGCACGAGGCCGATGATCCGGTCGTCGAGTGCGTCGATGCGGTCGCGGGCGTCGGTGATCACGTCGGCGGCCTCGTCGGTGCGTGCGCCGGTCTTGTCGAGTACGTCGGCCATGGTGGGGCTCCTCTGCTCTGTGGAGGTGCCCCGGAGCGGCAGGGCCCGGAAACGGCAGACGCCCCGGGCCTTGTCGGCCCGGGGCGCCTGGGAAGTCGCTTGTCAGTTGCTCAAGCAGCACGACCATGGCAGCCGGTGGGCCGGTTGCCATAGGTAAACAGGAAGTTCGTGTGCGTGAGCATGGGGGCAGTATGCCCGGTGGGGTGGGGCGGGGCCAAGCTGGTTCGGATGGTGAGACCGCTGGGCGGGTGAGTTTTTTCGCCCCCGCCGCCCCTACCCGTCCCATCCGTACCTGGGGGCTCCGCCCCCCCCAGGCCCCCGTTCGGCCTGAACGGCCTCGTCCTCAATCGCCGGACGGGCTGAGATGCCTAGGGGCGCGGGGCTGTGACATTGTGCCGCTCCGCCGCGTGGGCGCGCCCAGCCCCCACCGCCCGCAGCAAATCAACAATCTGCCGGGGGTCCGGGGGCGGAGCCCCCGGGGATGATGGGGGTCCCCCTGCTCGAGCGAAGTCGAGAGCTTGGGGGAGGGTAGGGGCGGCGGGGGCGAAAACCGGCTCGGCGGCCCCACTCCGACCCCCGGTAGACTTGGTGCACCACACCCCTCGCTCACCGCCGGAAGGCAAACCGTGCCAGAAGTGTCCCCCGCCGCCCCCGACACCGTCCTGGTCGTCGACTTCGGTGCGCAGTACGCCCAGCTCATCGCCCGCCGCGTCCGCGAGGCCCGGGTTTACAGCGAGATCGTGCCGAGCACCATGCCGGTCCAGGAGATGCTCGCCAAGAACCCGGCGGCGATCATCCTCTCCGGCGGCCCCTCGTCGGTGTACGCGGAAGGCGCCCCCCGCCTCGACCGCGAGATCTTCGAGTCCGGTGTCCCCGTCTTCGGTATGTGCTACGGCTTCCAGCTGATGGCGACGACCCTCGGCGGCACCGTCGACAACACGGGCGCCCGCGAGTACGGCCGTACGCCGCTGCATGTCTCGAAGTCGGGCTCCACCCTCTTCGAGGGCACCCCGGACGAGCAGTCGGTGTGGATGTCGCACGGCGACGCGTGCAGCGCCGCCCCCGAGGGCTTCACGGTCACGGCGTCCACGGACGTCGTCCCGGTCGCGGCCTTCGAGAACGACGAGAAGAAGCTGTACGGGGTCCAGCACCACCCCGAGGTCATGCACTCCACGTACGGCCAGCAGGTGCTCGAGCACTTCCTGTACCGGGGCGCGGGCCTCACCCCCTCCTGGACCACCGGCAACGTCATCGACGAGCAGGTCGCGCTCATCCGCGAGCAGGTCGGCAGCAAGAGGGCCATCTGCGGCCTCTCCGGCGGCGTGGACTCCGCCGTCGCCGCCGCCCTCGTCGCCAAGGCCATCGGCTCGCAGCTGACCTGCGTGTATGTCGACCATGGCCTGATGCGCAAGGGCGAGAGCGAGCAGGTCGAGAAGGACTTCGTGGCCGCCACCGGCGTGCAGCTGAAGGTCGTCGACGCGGAGGAGCGGTTCCTCGCCGCGCTCGCCGGGGTCTCCGACCCCGAGGAGAAGCGGAAGATCATCGGCCGGGAGTTCATCCGGGTCTTCGAGCAGGCGCAGGCGGAGATCATCGCCGAGGCCGCGGAGGGCGAGGACGTCGCCTTCCTGGTGCAGGGCACGCTCTACCCGGACGTGGTCGAGTCCGGTGGCGGCACCGGCACCGCCAACATCAAGTCCCACCACAATGTGGGCGGTCTCCCCGAGGACCTCGAGTTCGAGCTCGTCGAGCCGCTGCGCAAGCTGTTCAAGGACGAGGTGCGGATGGTCGGGCAGGAGCTCGGTCTTCCCGACGAGATCGTCCAGCGCCAGCCGTTCCCCGGCCCCGGCCTCGGTATCCGTATCGTCGGCGAGGTCACGAAGGAGCGGCTCGACCTGCTTCGCGACGCCGACGCGATCGCCCGCGAGGAGCTCACGGCCGCCGGCCTCGACCGCGACATCTGGCAGTGCCCGGTGGTCCTGCTCGCCGACGTCCGCAGCGTGGGCGTCCAGGGCGACGGCCGTACGTACGGACACCCGATCGTCCTGCGTCCGGTCTCCTCCGAGGACGCGATGACGGCCGACTGGTCGCGTCTCCCGTACGACGTCCTCGCCAAGATCTCGACCCGGATCACGAACGAGGTCGCGGACGTCAACCGAGTCGTCCTCGACGTGACGTCGAAGCCCCCGGGCACCATCGAGTGGGAGTAGTCCCGCGGCTCACGTCCGCCTGAGAGTGCGCACCGGCTCTCCGGGCTTCCAGATCTCGACGACCAGATAGGTGTCGTCCTCGATGTAGGTCCGTACGACCTCCGTCAGCTCGGTGCGGAAGAGGTGGAACGGCTGCGGCGGTTCCACCTCTTCCACATACAGGGCCTTCGCCGCGGGCTCGTCGACCTCGACCGCCCGCCCGCTGATCCGGACGTCGCCCCCGGCCATCCCGGTCCCCGGCCCGGGGTTCGCCTGGAGCGTGAAGCGCGGGTCGCGGCGCAGGTCGAGTGCCTTGAGCGAGTCCGGCATCATGCCCAGCCAGAGCTCGCCGTGCACGAAGCGCACCTCGAGGCCGCTGGTGCGGGGCGAACCGTCCGCGCGGAGGGTCGCCAGGACGTGGTGCGTGAAAGCGCCGAAGCGGCTTTCGGCCAGCCGGGCGAGGTCGGGTTCGGCGGCCGTGAAGGCTGCCCAGTTCGTGTGACTCGTATGGCTGGTCTGGCTCGTCTGGCTGATCCGGCTCATATGGTGAGTCTCGCGCCGATACCTGACATCTTCTGGCCGGTTTTGGCGAGGCCTTTTCGCCGGAATGCGGCCGTACGACATCCCGCTCCGTACCCCGCGTAACGGTTGCGCACTCTCTTCACGGAACGGCTCTGTTCTCCTGCACCGGCCGGAGGTACCTTCCGCTCCGTCACCGCCGAACAAGCCAGCGCTGGAGGACCTATGCAAGGGCCCACGCCGCCCCTGCCCCTGCCCACCGACCAGCTGCAGTTCGCCATGCCGCCGATGTACGAATCGCCGGACGACGAACGGCGGCACCGCAAGGAGCGGCTGGCCGGGGCGTTGCGGATCTTCGGGCGGCTCGGATTCGAGGACGGGGTCTCCGGCCACATCACCGCGCGTGACCCGGAGTACAGCGACTGCTTCTGGGTGAACCCCTTCGGGATGCCGTTCAAGCACGTGACCGTGAGTGATCTGGTCATGGCCAACCAGGACGGGCAGGTGATCGAGGGCCGCTACCACGTGAACCAGGCGGCGTTCACCGTGCATGCGCAGGTGCACGCCGCCCGCCCCGATGTCGTCGCCGTCGCCCACTGCCACTCCGTGCACGGCCGCGCCCTCTCCGCCCTCGGTGCCCTCCTCGATCCGATCAGTCAGGAGAGCTGCGCCTTCTACGAGGATCTCGCGCTGTACGACTCGTACACCGGTGTCGCCGTGGACGCCGAGGAGGGCCGCCGGATCGCCTCCGCGCTCGGCACCCGCAAGGCGCTCGTCCTGCGCAACCATGGGCTGCTGACCGTCGGCGACTCGGTGGACGCGGCGGCCTGGTGGTTCCTGTCGCTGGAACGCTCCAGCCAGGTCCAGCTCCTTGCCCAGGCCGCGGGCCGCCCGATCCTGATCGACCACAAGCAGGCGACCGCGACGCGCGAACAGCTCGGCGGCGACCTGGTGGCGTGGATCAACTACCAGCCGCTGTGGCAGGACATCAGCAGGAGCGAGCCGGACCTGCTGAGCTGAATGTCCCGGAAGCCCTCCAGACAGGCCCTGGCTCAGAAGCCCCGCAGGACCGCCGCTTTGGTCACCGCGAACTCCTCGTCCGTGAGCACGCCGTCGCGATGCAACTCGCCCAGCTCCCGCAGACGCCGCAGGAGTACGTCGTGGTGGTCGGCCTGGGGCGGAACCGCGGAGGCGAGTTGCGGGGGCTGGTCGACGTGTTCTTCCGCCCGCGCGGACGGATGCGGCAGACGGGCCGTCACAGCGGCGGCGACGAGCGCCGTCAGCAGGTCGCGGCGGGCGCTGCCCCACAGGTCCAGGGCGAACGGGTCCTTCTCGGGCGGCAGTTTCGAGAACACGGCCTCGCGCGTCACGAAACGCAGAAACCCGTCCTCGTAACCGGAGTTGGGCAGCCACTCCACCTGCACCAGGTCTCCGACGGCGATGATCCGCGGGCCCGTCGCCCGCTTGACCCGGTCGGAGGTGTCCGCCCAGTCGATCCGCACCTGCGTGCCGTCGAAGGAGACCGTGCCGTCGCTGGAACGGACGGACACGGGCACCGGCGGGCCCGCGAGGAGGTAGGCCTTGGACGGCTCCTTGGGGATCTGATCGAGGAGCAGGGCATGCCGGATCTCCTCGGCCACGTACTCGGCGACCCCGGAACGGTCGATGTCGACCATCAACCGGTACGGATCGGCCGCGTCCGGAAGCCGGCCGCCGGTCGCCTGGAGCAGCGGATCGGCGCCCTCGCGGAGCCTGAGTCGCAGCCGACCGCGCTTGCGTTCGGGCTCATAGACGATGCCGGAAACCGCCTCCAGGGGAACGGTGATCTCCCCGTACGTCTGCCGGAACAGCGGAACGGAGCGGTGGAGTCCCGGCGTGATCCTGACCGTACTGCCGTCGAAGGCCCAGGTCCCGTCGCGCTGGATGATCTCGGCCATGGACAAATTCTCGCAGCCCGGTCAACACGGGGTCCGCCCTCTTCACCCGCGCTGACCAGACCTGCCGGATACGAGCGCTGTTACGTACGGCACAATGCGCTGTCATCGCAAGGCAGTTGTACGGCGGTCAGGCGTACGGAACTCGTACCGAGCAAGGCCTGGCCGCACGAGAGTTCTTGGCGCGGAAGGCGGCAGTGGGCGTGGCGGTGCAGGAGGCTAGACACGGCGCGGAGCGCGGTGCGGGGTCCGGGGGCGGGCTCGGCGCCGGGCAGGGCGCGCACGGGGGCGGCTGCACCTGCGGGGACTGTCCGCACGGGGCGCGCGAGGGGCACCGGCGGGCGGTCGCCGCGTTCCTCGCCAAGCGCGACGAGTTGGCGTCCGGGCAGGGGCTGCCCGCCGCCGTCGCGCACTCGGCGTCCGCGTCCCGGCAGTGGGTTTCGGACGAACTCACGCAGTCCGCGGACCTCGTCGCCGAGCGCGGGCGCGTCGACGGTGAGGCGTGGCTGGGGCGGCTGTGGCGGCGTACGGCGTTCGCGGTCTGGGGAGCCGTCGGCGTACTGCTTCTCGTCCAGGCACTCACCGCGATCGGAGCGGGGTGGACGGCCGTGCGGACGGCGGGCCTGCTCGCCGCCGTGCTCGTGGGCGGCCTGCTGACCGGCGCGGGCTACCTGCACCGGGCCCGCGGAGGCGCCCTCGCCCCCGTCATCGGCGAGGACAACCGTCTCTCCACCTCGCGCGTGATGGCCGCGGCGTGGGTGTTGTTCGTGGTGTACGCGGTGCTCGTCCTGGTGGGTCAACTGGCAGCGGCCTCCGCCCATGGCAAGCGCGACGACCTGATCGCCGGTCTCGAACTCGCCCGGGGCGCCGGTGCGGTGACCGTCGTCGCCGTGGTCTGCGGGATCGCGGTACTGGTGCGGCGGGTGGTGGGCCTGCGGGTCCTCGGACAACGCCTGCAGAAGGTCCCCGCCGACCGGCCGCGCGCCGCCGACCTCCTCACCGACGACTCCGGCCGGGGCAGCTTCGCCGACATCCAGTACGTCGTCATCGGCGCCGTCGCCCTGGTCTTCGCGGCGGTACGGCTGGCCCGCCGGCCGGAGCAGCTGCCGGATCTGCCCTGGGGGCTGGCGCTGCTCGTGCTGGTGTCCGCGGGTACCTACCTCGCCGGGAAGTACGCCGAGGGCGGGCGTCCCGTGATCCTCTCCGTCGTCCGCTCCCGAGAGGCGGGCGACCTCGACGCACCGATCCGCACCGGCGACGACATCGAGATCCGCGGGGCCGGATTCGTGCCGCCGGGAGCCCAGACCGCCGACCGACTCTCACGGATGGTGGTACGGATCGGCGCGGTCCATGTCCATGTGCCCTTGGTACCGGTGCCGGGCGGCTTCAGCAATCCCACGGACGCGGTGCTCACCGTGCCGGTGCCCGTGGATGTGGAGCCGGGGCGGGTGGAGGTGCAGGTGGTGACGGCGGCCGGGGTCGAGACGAACCGGTGCGTGATCGATGTGACGGACTGAGGGCTTTCCGCCCCCCCTGCCCCCGTTCCTGGGGGCTGCCGCCCCCAGACCCCCGCTTCGGCCTGAACGGCCTCGTCCTCAAACGCCGGACGGGCTGAAAGATTGCCCCCGGCGCTGTTGGCGTCAGCCTTTTGGGCGAGTGCGGCTTCGGGGGCGGGCGGGGGCGAAAACCCACCCCGGTCAGCCCCCGCACCGACGGGCCGGAGCAGGGCCGTAACTCGGCCGAAGTCAGGAAAACCGCCCCCAAGTATTGAGCGGGGACCGGCTGTCGTACGTATGGTCTCTTGAGGGGTCAACGGCACGCGGGCGAGAGGCGGCGGAGAGCGATGACTCACGGCATGCGGACGGATACTCCCACCCCCTACCTCGACGGCGGCGGTGGACGGGACTGGCGGGACACCGCCACCCGCTACGCCCTGTTGCCCCTGCGCGTGTTCCTGGGTGTCACCTTCATCTACGCCGGCCTCGACAAACTCACCGACAGCGCCTTCATGTCCGACGCCGGCTCCGGGTCGGTGGGCGACATGATGCGCACGGTGCGCGACTCCTCGGCGATCCCGGCCCTGGTCGACCTCTCGCTGAAGAACCCCGTCGGCTTCGGTTACGCCATCGCCCTGGGCGAGCTGGCCGTCGGCATCGGCACCCTGATCGGTCTACTGGCCCGCCTCGCCGCGTTCGGCGGTGCGCTCATCTCCCTCAGCCTGTGGCTGACCGTGAGCTGGGCCGCCGACCCGTACTACTACGGCAACGACCTCGTCTACCTGATGGCCTGGTTGCCGCTGGTCCTCGCGGGCGCGTCGGTCTTCTCCCTGGACGCGGCACTGCGCACGAGGCGCAGGCAACGGGCCGGTGACTACGGCTACTAGTAGTCCTGGGCAGGGCTAGTAGTCGTGGGCGGGACGCGGGACGCAGGACGCAGCGGGGCCGCTCCTACGCCGGCCCCGGCTTCCGTCGCCCTGAGCGGCGTCTGCGTATGGCCTGGGTCAGGAGCGCCACCGCCCCCGCCAGACAGAGCCCACCCGTGACGACGGGGATCACCGCGAACCACGGGGTTTCCCACAGGCCGCCCGCGTCACCGGCGTAGATGACGCCCGCCAGGGTGAGGAAGAAACCCGCGAGCAGTTTTCCCGGCTGGAACTCATGACGTAGCACGGGTCACCTCCGCCTGGCCCAGGCCGACGTGCAGGTCGAGGTCCAGCGTGCCGCCGTTCTTTTCGGCGGTCGGGGGTGACAGCGTCACCTGCTTGCTCTTGCCCGGCTCCACGTCCACGTCCTTCTCGTCGTCGCCCGGCAACTGGATGTCTCCTACGCCCACGTCCACGTTCAGTTTCACGGTGGCGTCCTTGGGGACCACGACCTTGAGTTGGCCCATGCCCACTTCGGCGCTTGTCGTCACTGTCTGGCCCTTGGTGAGGTTCAGGTGGGTGAGGTCGAGGGTGCCGACGCCTGTACCGAGGTCGTACGTCTTCTGTACGTCGGCGGTGGCGGTGGGAGCCCATTCCGTGCGTATCCAGTGCGTGCTGATGTCCTTGGGCAGAGCCGTGGAGCCGGCCAGCAGGCCCGCCGTGATCACGGCCAGGAAGATCGAGCCCGCTCCCGTACGCCCCAGGAACGCGCTGAGCGCGATGCCCACGCCGAACACGATCAGCGCGCAGGACAGACCGGTCTGCAGGCTGGTGCCGAGCGCGTGGTCCTCCCACGTCAGGCTGGTGCCGAGACCGCACGCGAGGAGCGCGAGCAGGAACACCCAGCCGCCGATCCAGCGCGGGCCGCGCGGCTGTGGCTCCCGGGGCACGCGCAGCTCCGGGCGGGTCGTGCCGCGGGCGATGTTGACCGCCGCCGCGACATCGCGGTCCCGGGTGTCGCCCGGCCCCCACAGATAGCCGGTGCCTCCGACATGCGAGCCGTCCTTGACGATCGGGTCGCGCCACCAGGAGGGGTAGGAGGCGGGGACGGGCGGGGCCTGCGCCTCGGGCGGGGCGTCGGCGACGGCTTGGGCGGCGAGGGGGTCGGGGTCGGGGGCGCCGCGCTGCTGCGACCAGAACCCCGCGCCCGCCAGGAGCAGGGAGAGGACCACGGCGAAGGTCAGCACCCCGCCGTTGTTGAGCATGGAGAGGAACACTCCGCAGCCGACCAGCGCGAAGAGGACGGCGGCCAGCGCATGTCCGTCCACGCGGCCGGTGAGGAGCCTGCGGACCTCGTTCTCCTCCTCGTCGTCGTACGGCACGAACAGCCAGACGAAGCCGTAGAAGATGAGGCCGATGCCGCCGGTCGCGGCTAGCACCGCGAGGACGATACGGAAGATCACCGGGTCCATGTCGCAGTGCCGCCCCAGCCCGGCACACACCCCGCCCAGCATCTTCTGCCGCCGGTCGCGCCGGAACTTGCGCGGCGTCTCGGGCGCTGCCGGGTCCGAGGGCTCGGCAGCGCCCTCGTGCGCGCGCGGCTCCTCACCGCCGGCGCGGGTGGCGCCTGGGGCGGTTCCCGGGGCGGGCGGCACGGCTTTCCCCGGCCCGGCGCCCGAGGGTGGGGGGCCGGGGCCGCGGTCCGGCTCCGCTGCCGCGTGCTGCTGATCCGTCATGTGTCCATGGTGACGGGCGAGGAGCCGCGACGGCAGTCGGGATGACCCTGGCCGAACCCTGATATCGGCCCTGACGGAGGCGGCGGGATCCGTTCGGTCACCGGTTTCCCGAAGATCAGGGGAGTCTCGGGGGTCGACCCTGATGCTCCGGCCCTCCCGCCGTGTGAACATCGATGGCATGCCGGACGCCGCAGCAGTGCCCCTCGACGACCCGCGGCCCCCGCGCAAGCTCTACCGCAGCAGTGACGGGCGCTGGCTCGGGGGAGTGGCGCGAGGGCTCGCCGGGCATCTTGGGCTGCCCGTCATCTGGGTGCGGCTGGTGTTCGTCGGCCTGTTCATGGCGGACGGGCTGGGGGCGCTGCTGTATGCCGCGTTCTGGTTCTTCGTGCCGCTCGGGGTCGGCGGCGTCGGCTCCGGGCGCACCTCGGCCTTCACCACCGAGACCGCCCCGGACGGCCGCCGCCGACTCGTGGCCCGCAAGCCGGACAAGGGCCAGATGGTCGCCCTGCTCCTCATGGTCGTCGTGGCCATGGTCTTCGTCGGCAATGTGAACCTCGGCGGCGGAGCCACGGCGTATCTGTGGCCGACGGTGCTCGTCGGCGCGGGCGTCGCCCTGGTCTGGCGCCAGGCGGACAACGCGCGGCGGGCCCGCTGGGTCGAGGTCGGCCGTCGCCGGCGCACCCTCACGCTGCTGCGGTCCGCGGCCGGTGTCCTGCTCGTCACCGCGGGCGTCTCCGGCATCTTCGTGCTCCAGGGCTCCGCCGCCCACCTCGGCTCCGTCCTGCAGGCCGCGCTCGCCGTCCTGGTCGGGATAGCGCTCCTCGCCGGTCCCTATCTCGTGCGCATGACCCAGGACCTCTCCGAGGAGCGCCTGATGCGCATCCGCGCCCAGGAGCGGGCCGAAGTCGCCGCCCACGTCCACGACTCGGTGCTGCACACCCTGACCCTGATCCAGCGCAACGCGGAGAACGCGAACGAGGTGCGACGGCTCGCCCGCGCCCAGGAGCGCGACCTGCGGACCTGGCTCTACAAGCCGGAGGGCACCGGCAAGGACGAGGCCGACGAGCCCACGACCCTCGCCGAGGCGGTGCGGCGCAACGCGGCGGAGGTCGAGGACAAGCACGGCGTCCCCATCGAAGTGGTCGTCGTCGGTGACTGCCCGCTCGACGAGGGCCTGACCGCACAGATGCAGGCCGCGCGCGAAGCGATGGTGAACGCGGCCAAGTACGGTGGCGAAGGCGGCGCCGTACAGGTCTACGCCGAAGTCGAGGGCAGTACGGTCTTCGTGTCCGTCCGTGACCGAGGCCCAGGCTTCGACCTCGACGCGATACCCGCCGACCGCATGGGCGTCAGAGAATCGATCATCGGCCGCATGGAGCGCAACGGAGGCACGGCGCGGCTGCGCGCGGTGCCGGGCGGCGGCACGGAGGTCGAGCTGGAAATGGAGAGGGCGGAGAAGACGTCATGAGCGACGCGAACGGACCGACCGAGGCCAAGGGAACTGCCGAGCCCGGCAGTTCGGCCACCACGGACGAAGCCCCGCTGTCCGGCGAGTCCGCGGCCGCCCCTGAGTCGGCCGCCGCCGGATCGGCCGCTGCCGGATCGGCCGCTGCCGGATCGGCCGCTGCCGGATCGGGCAGCGGTGCGGGCGGGCGACGGGCCCGGGTCGTGCTCGTCGACGACCACCGCATGTTCCGTACGGGGGTACAGGCCGAGATCGGAGAGACCGACCGGACCGGAGTCGAGGTGGTCGGTGAGGCCGCGGACGTCGACCAGGCGGTCACGGTCATCACGGCCACCCGGCCCGAGGTCGTCCTGCTCGACGTCCACCTGCCGGGCGGCGGTGGCGTCGAAGTGCTGCGCCGCTGCGCCCCGTTGATGGCCGACGCCGAGCAGCCCGTCCGCTTTCTCGCGCTGTCCGTCTCGGACGCCGCGGAGGACGTCATCGGCGTGATCCGCGGCGGCGCCCGGGGGTACGTCACCAAGACGATCACCGGCACGGACCTGGTCGACTCCATCTTCCGCGTCCAGGACGGCGACGCGGTCTTCTCGCCCCGCCTGGCCGGATTCGTCCTGGACGCGTTCGCCTCTACCGACGCCCCGCCCGTCGACGAGGACCTCGACCGCCTCACCCAGCGCGAGCGCGAGGTCCTGCGTCTCATCGCCCGCGGTTACGCGTACAAGGAGATCGCCAAGCAGCTCTTCATCTCGGTGAAGACGGTCGAGTCCCACGTCTCGGCGGTCCTGCGCAAGCTCCAGCTCTCCAACCGGCACGAGCTGACACGGTGGGCGACCGCGCGTCGGCTGGTGTGACCCAGGGGGTGTGGAGGCGGAGTGGCTGCACGCGTACCCCGGAGGGCCGGTTCCCTACTGGTGTTTCTCTACGGGCGCCGACCCCAGCATCCGTAGCGCCCACCGGTAGTGGCGTACCGCCTTCGCGATCCCGATGAGACCGGTCAGCCACAGGATCAGGCCGATCCCCATGCCGAGCACGACATCGCTGTACAGGCTCCGGCCGGGCTCCGCCTGCGCGGCCGCGGCGAAGGAGGACCAGACGCCGATCGCGCAGACGCCGAGCGAGGAGAGCAGCCAGAAGAGGCTGAGACCGGGGGAGCGGAGCCGGGAGTCGGTCGCGGGGTGACGGTCCAACGCGGACCAGACGTCGAGCAGTTCGTGTATGTGGCGATCGCGGCGGACGGAGAGGGTGACGGCGACGACGGACGGGGCGAGCGCGGCCAGGCCCAGCAGGGCGAAGAGCGGACCCAGGATGAATCCGGTGGGGTCGTCCTCCTCGAACTGTTGCAGCGGCAGCACCAGCAGGGCCCAGCCGACGATCGCCGCGAGCGCCAGCAGCCACAGCAGCAGCACCCGGTGCACCCCGAGACTCCGTCTCCGCAGCTCCTCCAGCACCCGTCCCCGGTCGGCCAGCAGCGCCGCCCGGTCCGGCCAGGTCCTGATGTGCGCGGGCGGCGGGGGCGGCGGCAACAGGGGGGAGGGCATCGGAACCTCTCGAACGGCCGGACGGGACGGCCGACGCTACCGCGATCCGCCCGCCCGCCCCACCATGCCCGAACGGCTTCGGCCACGCGCCCTCATGCCTTCACGCCACCCGAGTGGCCCCCGCGAACGGCATCTCGTCGACCGGCGCCACTCGTACGGGAGCCGACGGATTCGGGGCGTGGATCATCATGCCGTCACCGACGTAGATCCCCACATGGCTGATGCCCGAGTAGAAGAACACCAGGTCACCGGGGAGGAGTTCGGAACGTGAGACCCGGGGGCCGGCGTTGATCTGGGCGTAGGTCGTGCGCGGCAGCGAGATGCCCGCGGCGCGGTACGCGGCCTGGGACAGCCCCGAACAGTCGAAGGCGTCGGGCCCGGTGGCGCCCCAGACGTAGGGGCTGCCGAGCTTCCCGTAGGCGTACGAGACGGCCGCCGCCGCACGGGAGGTGGGGGCCGCCGCGGAGCCGGACGGCATGGGGCCCAGGTCCCGTGCGGCGGAGCGCGAGGCGTGCTGCCCCGCGTACCCGGCCGCTCCGGTGCCTCCGAGCCGCGTGAGCTGCTCGTCGGTGAGTTGCGACATCAGCCGCCGTGCCGCGTCCAGCTTCCCGGTGATGGTCTGCTTGGTCCGCTTCAGTTCCGCCTGGCGCGACTTGAGCGAGGTCAGCTCGACATGCGCGGCCCCGCGCAGCTGTTCGATCTCCCGCAGCTGCTTGCGTACGAGGCCCACCGCCTGAGACTGCCGGCTTCCGGCCCGCTCGGCGAACGCGGCCCCTTCGAGGTACTGGTCGGGGTCGCCGGAGAGCGCGAGTTGCAGCGCCGGGTCGAGGCCCCCGCTGCGGTACTGCGCCGCGGCGATCGCACCCAGCGACTCCCGCGCGGAGTTGAGCCGGTCCTGCTTGCGCGCCGCCTCGTCCTGCAGCGAACTCAGCCGCCGCCCCGCCGCGTCGGCCTTCTCCTTCGCGCCGTTGTACTTCTCGGTGGCTATCTCCGCCTCCTCGTACAACTTGTCGACCTTGGCCTTCACCTGCGCCGGGGACAGTTGCGGCTCCGCGTGCCCCGTCCCCTCGAAGCCGGTCGCCGTCGCCGCTCCCGCGAGGGCGATGGTCATGGCCGTGCGGGCCGTGTTCCCGCCGAGCGAACTCTGTCTGGGCTTGCGGTGCGCTGCCACTAGGGCCCACATCCTTCCCGGGGGCTTCCGTACGACCGCCAAGACGAGACGACCGCCAGGACGAGCGCGGTCAGCCGTTACGCGTCCGGCGGCGGCCTGCACAGGGGGAGCGAGCCGCCGCCGGACCTTCTCGGCGGTGGTGTCCGGCTGCCGCCCCTGGCCCGGGCGGCGGTGGGGAGCCGGTCACCTGGTGGAGGACGCTAAACCTGAGAGTGATGCCTTGGTGACGCCATGTACGGAACTGGCGCGACTGGATCGCCGGCTGACCGCATCAGACCGTGATCCCGGCCCCGCGCGGGCGACTTCGCACAGAGTGATGACCGATGGGGTGGTTCCGGGGCAACGGTGGGTGCCCGACTGCTAGGGGTCTACATGGGGTGGGCCGGTGACAAGGAGGATGGGTACCGCCGATTAGGCTCCGGCCTCATGGACGTACTCATCCATCTCTTCGTCGGCCTGCACATCATCGGCATCGCCTCGCTCCTCGGCGGTTTCCTCACCCAGATGAAGGCGATGGGCCAGGGAACCGCCCGGTTCGTCCCCGCCATGCTGCACGGCGCGCTGACCATGCTGGTCACGGGCGTCATCCTCGTCGGCCTCGATCAGGCCGACGACAACCCGGTCAACAACATCAAGATCGGCGTGAAGCTCGCCCTGCTGATCGTGATCCTCGGCCTCATCTATGTGAAGCGCGACGACGAGAAGGTGGACAAGGGCCTGTTCGGGCTCGTCGGGCTGCTGACGACCGCGAACATCTTCATCGCGGTCCTCTGGACCTGACGGTTCCCGCGGATTCGCCGCTCCCCGGGGATCCTTCGCCTCCTGGGGTTCCTTCGCCTCCCGAGGACCCGCCGCCTGCCGCGGACGCGACGGCTCCCGCCGCGACGGCCAGCCAGGCCGCGACCGCGATCCACAGCAGTACCTGCCCGGTCCCCCTGAGCCACGGGACGCCGGCGGCGGCCGCGACCGACAGGGCCGCCGCCGCAGTCATCCCCATCGGGAACACCGTCGCCCAGCGCCGCACGTCGTAGCGCGGGCGCGGCCACCCCAGCTCCGCGAGGACCAGGACGCCGTACCAGCCGAGGGCGAGCACGGCCAGGGCGAGGGTCACGGCGCGCAGCACACCGCTGTCGTCGTCGTTCCACAGGTAGACGTTCACATGGTGCGCGGCGATCAGCTTCGACCCGGCCAGCGCCGAGATGGCCAGCGCGCCGCCCGCGATCCAGTGGTCCCCGGCCCCCGTGGCGACCTCCCGGAAGTCGAAGCAGAGCAGCGCCACCACGTACAGCACGATCCCCAGCCAGAACAACACGAGTGCTGTGTGCGCGAGCCAGTCCGCGTGGGTGACCGTGGCGAGCACCGCGCCCAGCACCGCGAGCCCCTGCGTGGCCACACACCCGAGGAACACGGCACCGGGCATACGGGGCCTGAAGTGCCGTACGACCAGGAAGAGCAGCCCCGGCCAGAGCACGGCCGAGAGGGCGAGCAGGGCCTCGGCCACTTCCTGCCGGCCCAGTGCGGTGAGTCGGGTGCCGAGCACGGTGGTTGCCGCGACCGCGGTGAGTGCACCCGGCGTGCAGGCCTCCGCCAGCCACCGCACCCGCTCCCGCAGCAGCCGTACGACGAAGTCGGCGGCGAGCCCGAGCCAGGCGACGGCCGTCAGGACCAGCGCGATACGGGACAGGGTCTCGTGGCCGGTCTCATGCAGCCCGACCGAGATGATGCCGGTGGCCATGACGGCGGCTCCGTCGCCCGGTGGACGCCGCGCCCACCAGACGCGAAGTCGGGCCCACCGGGTGCGGGGCGGGGAGGTGGCTGGCATGGGCCTGATGCTAAGGAACTTTGGACCGGTTGCCCGCGGGGCACGCGCGCGTGGAGCTCGACGAGTCTCACGCGCGCGTACCCCGCGGCAAAGGCGTTACGCCGGACGCAGCACGCTGTGGATGATCGACTCGCCGGCGTAGAAGATCGACTCCTCGCGGACGTACGTACCCGGCTTGGGGGCGTGGATCATCATGCCGTTGCCGACGTAGAGGCCGACGTGGCTGATGTCGTCGTAGAAGAAGACGAGGTCACCGGGCTTGATGTCGGAGAGGGCGACCGTCGTGCCCGCCGTGACCTGGTCCCAGGTGGTGCGCGGGAGGGTGACGCCGGCGGCCTTCCAGGCGGCCTGGGTGAGACCGGAGCAGTCGTACGAGCCGGGCCCGGTCGCGCCCCAGACGTACGGCTTGCCGATCTGGGCGCGGGCGAAGGCGATGGCCTTGTCGGCCTTGGCGGTGTACGAGGCGTCGGTGGCCGAGGTCCCGGAGGAACTGGAGGAGCCGGAGCTTCCCGTGGTCGCGGACGACGAGTCCGTCTGCTGCTGGGCCGCCGCCTCCTGGCGCGCCTTCTCCTCCGCCTCCTGGGCGGCCTGCTGCTGCGCCAGCTCCGCCGCCTTGCGGTCGGCCTCTTCCTGCTTCTCCTTCTCGATCGCGGCGAGCCGCGCCTTCTCCTCGGCGGTCAGCTTCGACAGCAGTTCGCGCGCCTCGGTGAGCTTGCGCTGCACCTCCGTCTTGGACGTCTGCAGCGCGTTCTCGGAGGTGGTGAGCGTCTGCAGGCTCTCGGAGGCCTCCGCACGCTTCTTCGTGGTGTCGGCCTGCTCGGTGATGTAGTCGTCGACGGCCGCCTTCTGGCGGGTGGTGAGACGGCTCATCAGCTGGGTCTGGTCGAAGTAGTCCTGCGGGTCGTCGGCCAGCAGAAGGGTCGCGGTGTCGGGGGCGGAGGCACCGGTGCGGTACTGGGCCGCGGCGAACGAACCCAGCTCCTCACGCGCGGTGTTGAGACTCTCGGTGCGCTGGGCCACGTCGTCGAGGAGAGCGTCGACGCGCTTGCGCTGCTTGGCGGTCTTCTCCCTGGTCGCGTTGTACTTCTCGGTGGCCGTCTCGGCCTGGTGGTAGAGGTCGTTGACCTTCTTCTCGACCTCTTCGATGCTCGGCTTGGGCTCGGCCGAGGGCGCGGCGTTGGCCGTCTGGGAGAGCAGGGCCATGGAGGTGAGGGCCGCCGTGGCGAGGGCGGGAGTCCGTATGCCCGCTACCCGCGCGCCCCTGGAACTCCTCTTGTGTTGCGACGCCAAGAGAGGCGACTCCTTCCGTGATCCGCCTACCGAGTTAGCTGTCGGGTTCGGGCGGGTGCTTCCGGAAGGTTTGCCCTACGGTCCTTGTCCCCCAGGACGGTTGGACCGATTCACCCCAAGGTCGGTTGGGTCCCCGGCTCCGACTGCCTTACGGCGCACCGGACTCGGCGGAGGCCGCACGGCCCGGCGACGTTCGCCGGTGAGTGTCGAGCGGCCTGCCCGGCACGCTAGCCAATGCGTGTGGCTTCTGTGAAGTTTGATGTGCGATATGCCCGATACATTTTCGTGACCTTATTGGGTGGCGTTATTGTGCGCGGGAAATCCTGGGGGGATAAGTGATGGTTTTTCGCTTTCTGTCCATTCATTACTGGCGGATTGCTGACCGTAATGGAGTGATTCTGGAGGGTGATGGGGCGGCGGCGGGGGTGGTCTGCCCGTCCCGGGTCACGGAATCCGGTCGAGTTCGCGGGGTGGCGGCGGGGTGTCAGTGGGGCGGCCTAGACTCGGAGAGCGATGAGCAGCCTCTTTGATGACAGCTTCCTGGCGGACCTCAAGCCCTCGCGGGGCCATGAGGAAGAGCCCCCGCCGCCGCCCGAGGACGATCACGTACCGGAGCCGATTCCGGACGATCTGTTCGGCGGGAAGTTCGACGTGCCGCCGGACCGGGACGCGTACTACCGCGACGGTGCCCCGCGCCCCGCCGTGGACCCGGCCGCGCTCCTCGACGGGCTGAACGAGAACCAGCGAGCGGCCGTGGTGCACTCCGGCTCCCCGCTGCTCATCGTGGCCGGCGCCGGCTCCGGCAAGACCCGTGTGCTCACCCACCGGATCGCGCACCTGCTGGGCGAGCGCCATGTCCACCCCGGCCAGATCCTCGCGATCACCTTCACGAACAAGGCCGCGGGCGAGATGAAGGAGCGCGTCGAGCAGCTCGTCGGCCCGCGCGCGAACGCGATGTGGGTGATGACCTTCCACAGCGCGTGTGTGCGGATCCTGCGCCGTGAGTCGAAGAGGCTCGGCTTCACCTCCTCCTTCTCGATCTACGACGCCGCCGACAGCAAGCGCCTGATGGCCCTGGTCTGCCGCGACCTGGACCTCGACCCGAAGCGCTTCCCGCCCAAGTCGTTCAGCGCCAAGATCTCGAACCTGAAGAACGAGCTGATCGACGAGGAGGACTTCGCCGCCCAGGCCACCGACGGCTTCGAGAAGACCCTCGCCCAGGCGTACGCGATGTACCAGTCGCGGCTGCGCGAGGCCAACGCGCTCGACTTCGACGACCTGATCATGACGACGGTCAACCTCCTCCGCGCCTTCCCGGATGTCGCCGAGCACTACCGCCGCCGCTTCCGCCACGTCCTGGTCGACGAGTATCAGGACACCAACCACGCGCAGTATGCGCTGGTCAGGGAGCTCGTCGGTCCGGCGACCGGCGACCGGCTCGAGGACGCGCCGCCGGCCGAGGGCGACCTCGAGCCCGCCGAGCTGTGCGTCGTGGGCGACGCCGACCAGTCGATCTACGCCTTCCGCGGCGCGACCATCCGCAACATCCTCCAGTTCGAGGAGGACTACCCGGACGCCACGACGATCCTCCTGGAGCAGAACTACCGCTCCACCCAGACGATCCTCAGTGCGGCCAACGCGGTCATCGAGCGCAATGAGTCACGCCGCCCCAAGAACCTGTGGACCAACGCGGGCGCGGGTTCGCACATCACCGGGTATGTCGCCGACACCGAACACGACGAGGCGCAGTTCGTCGCCGACGAGATAGACCGTCTCACCGACGCGGGTGAGGCCAAGGCGGGCGACGTCGCCGTCTTCTACCGTACGAACGCCCAGTCCCGTGTCTTCGAAGAAGTCTTCATCCGCGTCGGCCTGCCCTACAAGGTCGTCGGCGGAGTCCGCTTCTACGAGCGCAAGGAGGTCCGGGACGTCCTCGCGTACCTCAGGGTCCTGTCCAACCCCGAGGACTCGGTCCCGCTGCGTCGCATCCTCAACGTTCCCAAGCGGGGCATCGGTGAGCGGGCGGAAGCGATGATCGACGCGCTCTCGCAGCGCGAGCGGATCAGCTTCCCGCAGGCGCTGCGCCGCGTCGACGAGGCATACGGGATGGCGGCGCGCTCGACCAACGCGGTCAAGCGGTTCAACACGCTCATGGAGGACCTCCGTACGATCGTCGACTCCGGAGCGGGCCCGGCGACCGTCCTGGAGGCGGTCCTCGAGCGCACCGGCTATCTCGCCGAGCTGCAGGCCTCGACCGACCCGCAGGACGAGACACGCATCGAGAACCTTCAGGAACTCGCCGCCGTGGCCCTGGAATTCGAGCAGGAGACCGGTGAGGGCGAGGGCGAGGCGCAGGCATCGGGCGGACTCTCCGACTTCCTGGAGCGGGTCGCCCTCGTCGCCGACTCCGACCAGATCCCCGACGAGGAGGACGGCAACGGCGTCATCACCCTGATGACCCTGCACACCGCCAAGGGCCTCGAGTTCCCGGTCGTCTTCCTCACCGGCATGGAGGACGGCGTCTTCCCGCACATGCGCGCGCTGGGACAGGTCAAGGAGCTGGAGGAGGAGCGGCGCCTCGCGTACGTCGGCATCACGCGCGCGCGGGAGCGGCTGTATCTCACCCGGTCGTCCCTGCGCAGCGCGTGGGGCCAGCCCTCGTACAACCCGCCGTCCCGCTTCCTGGAGGAGATCCCGGACGCGCACCTGCAATGGAAGCGCACGGGTGCGACAGCTCCGGTGTCGTCGGGTCCCGTCTCCGGCGTGGCGGCCTCGCTGTCGTCCTCGCGCTCGCGGTCCGCGGCGTCCGGCGCCTCCGGCTTCGCGACGCGCCGCGGGGTCTCCGAGAAGCCGGTGGTCTCACTGGCGGTCGGCGACCGGGTCACCCACGACCAGTTCGGCCTCGGCACCGTGGTCGGGGTGAAGGGCACGGGTGCGAACGCGGAGGCGACGATCGACTTCGGGGAGCCGAAGCCGAAGCGGTTGCTGCTGCGGTATGCGCCGGTGGAGAAGCTGTAGCCCCTCGGCGGCTCGCAGGTGGGGACCCGGCCGTTGCCTACTTCGGGTTCGGGGCCCGGCGGTTGGTTACGTCGGGTCCAGACCGTGGCTGCGCAGCCACGCCAGCGGGTCGATCGCCGAACCGCCGGCCGGGCGGACCTCGAAGTGCAGGTGCGGCCCGGTGGAATTGCCGGAGTTCCCGGAGAACGCGATCGTGTCACCGGCCTTCACGGTGGTGCCGGACGCGACGTTGTAGCTGGAGAGGTGGCAGTACCACGTCTCCGTGCCGTCCGTGCCGGTGACGATCACCATGTTTCCGTACGCGCTGTTCCACTGCGTCCGCACGGTTCCGTCGGTCGCGGCCATCACCGCCGTGCCGTACGACACCGGGAAGTCGATGCCCGTGTGCACGGACATCCAGTTGATGCCGGCCTGGCCGTAGTAGGCGCTGAGCCCCTGCTGAGCGACCGGCAGCGCGAACTTCGGCCGCAGCCGCTCCTTGCGCGCCGCTTCCTCCGCCGCCTTCTTCTTCTCGACGGCCTGCTGAGCCTTGAGGTCGATACGCTCCTGCGTGCGGCTCGCCCGGTCGGCGAAGTCGTCCGCGCCCGCGGAGAGGCTCTCGAGCTGGGTGTCCAGCTTGTTGTTGACGGCCGAGGGCTTCACGGCGATCGCGTCGGACGCGCTGGTCGTCGTGTTCTTGCTGTCGCTCGCGCCGACGCTGCCCACCGAGGCGGCGGCGATCCCCGCGACGCCCATCACACACGCCGAGGGCACGGCGACGGTCAGCATCGCGGAGCGTTTCGCGGGGGTACGGCGGCGGGAGCGGGAGGCCGACCGGGACGCGGAACGGGGGCCCGGAACCACTTCTTCCATGTCGTCGAGCAGCGGCGTCTCGTGCGCGTCGCCGACATCCCCGAACTCGCTCTCCACCGCGGCAGGCTGCTCGTGCGACACCTGCTCGAAGGCGGCGGTCGCCTGCTGGTCGAAGGGCTCGGGTTCGGATTCCGGTTCGGGCGCGGGGTGTTCGTACGTCTCGGTTGGGTGCTGCTGTTCGTACGCCTCGTACGCCTGGTGCTCACCGGTGGTGTTCCACTGCGTGGCGTCGTACGCGCCCGTGTCCTGAGTCTGCGCGGTCCACTGCTGGGCCTGGTCGGCCGTCTGCTCGGCCTGGAGCCAGGCCGCGGCGTCCCACTGGCCGGTTGCGTCGGGGCCCGGGTGCTGCGCGGGGATGTGGGCGAGCTGCTGGTAACCGGTCGCCCAGGCGGTCGTGTCGTAGGCGCCGGTGTCGTACGCGGCCTGGTGCTGCGCCGCGTACGGGTCGTAGTTCAGCGTCTGGTGGCTGCCGGTGGACCACTGCGTGGCGTCGTACGAACCCGTGCCACCGCTGTCCTGCATGTCGCCGAAGAGCGGGTCGGTCTCGAAGCTCGCTGTCTCGAAGCTCGCGGTCGGGTAGGCGCCGGTGCCGGTCGCGCCCGGGTCAAAACCGGTGGTGGCATAGCCGTCGTACGTGGTGAAGTCGCCGTACGAGGCTTCCTGGCCGCCGTAGGACGCGTAGTGCGCCGAGACGGCATCGGAAGCCGGAGCCGGGGTAGTTGCGGTCCCCGACGGGTGACGGTCGTTCACCAACTTCTCTTTCGCCTCGACAACAGGGGCTGGCAGAGCAGTGCGGCGACTGTACCCGGCGGTATGCGGGCGCGACAATCTTCGGCAGGTTTCCCGCGCGCAGGAAACGGGCATTCGGCCGTGTTTCGGGGGACTGTGGGCACGGCTTTGGCCTGGTGTTCGACGAGTGTTCGAATTCGGGTCGGTGTCCGGCGGGCCTCCGGCGGGTCTCCGGCGGTGGTTATGCCACCGTCAGGCCACCGGTGTCGGCGGTGGGGCGGGCTTCCGTCTGCTCGATGTCGAGTGCCTGCCGTATGCCGGCGGCGACGGCGGGATGGACGGGTAGGGCCAGATGGCCGATGCCGCTCACCTGAACGCTCTGCGCGAGCAGGTCCGGATGGTCGATGGCGGCCGTCTCCAGCGGGTCCATCAGACCGTCGAGGTCGCTCCAGAAACTCACGAACTGCGTGCGGCAGCCCGGCGCGGGCTTGCGCAACTGCTCGATCACCTCGGAACCCGGGCGCATCTGGCGGACGATCGGGTGCGCGTTCATCAGCGGGAGGACCCGGGTGCCCGCGTGGGGCGTGCCGAGCGTGACGACCGTGCGCACCCGCAGGTCACCGCCGAGGCACTGCACGTAGTACCGCGCGATCAGTCCGCCGAGACTGTGTCCGACGATGTCCACCTGCTCGCGGCCCGTGCGCTCGCAGATCTCCTCTATGTGCCGGCCGAGAACCTCCGCGGCGGCGCGGATGTCGCGCGTCAGCGGCGAGTAGTTGAGCGACTCGATGTGCCGCCTGCCGTACTGCGCGAGATTGCGGCGCAGGAAGAAGAAGACCGAGCGGTTGTCCACCAGCCCGTGCAGCAGGACGACCGGGGGCTTGGCCTCGGTGGGCAGTTGGGGGGCATCGGACGGCGGGGGAACCGGGGCGGCGCGGCGCTCCTGCACGATGCCGGACGGATAGAGGAGGAGGTGTCCGGCGAGGATCGCGAGCTCCAGGGCCGTCGCCTTCAGCAGGGCCATCGAGAGCCCCGCCAACGGACTTGGCAACAGGCGCTGGTGGAAGGGGAGAAAGGGCGACTCTGCCCTGGTGACCTTCATGGCCGACCTCCAGTCGGCACGCGAAGGGACCGCTCTGTCCCCCGTGTGCCCTCGTGGATAGCCGCGATGACGGTGGCCGACGGTGCGTACGCGGCGCTTGGTGCGCCGGTGACGCGAGGGGAATCCCTGCCGTCGTGCCCTCGCCGGTGTGCCGCACCGCCGCTGCGCCTCAACGGCACGGCGGCGGTGCGACCACCTGATGGCGGCTCTCCTTGCGCAGACTCCGGCTGCGGCCCGCGCGCCGCAGGTCCATGCGGTGCGTGTGCCGCGGGTACGTGGAGTGGTGCGCGGCGAATGTGTCCCACCGTGTGATTTCCCCCTCGGTCTTCAGCGGGAAACTGCGGTTTGCACGCTTCTGACGATAACGTTCGTTCACTTGCCCGGCCGGTGCGGCGCGGGCTGCCTGCACCGCGGAGACGCGTCCGGTGCGGTGAGCGGTGGAATGTTCGATATGTATCGGTACGGTTTGGTGTAGTCGGTTCATGGAGGCAGTGATGGGTGTGGCAGCCGGTCCGATCCGCGTGGTGGTGGCCAAGCCGGGGCTCGACGGCCACGATCGCGGGGCCAAAGTGATCGCGCGGGCGCTGCGCGACGCCGGTATGGAAGTCATCTACACCGGGCTCCACCAGACTCCCGAGCAGATCGTCGACACCGCGATCCAGGAGGACGCCGACGCGATCGGCCTGTCGATCCTCTCCGGCGCCCACAACACGCTGTTCGCCGCCGTCATCGACCTCCTCAAGGAGCGCGACGCGGAGGACATCAAGGTCTTCGGCGGCGGGATCATCCCCGAGGCGGACATCGCGCCCCTCAAGGAGAAAGGCGTCGCCGAGATCTTCACGCCGGGCGCGACGACCACGTCGATCGTGGAGTGGGTGCGCGCGAATGTGAGGCAGCCGACGGGGGCGTAGCGCCTTGCCGGCGGGGGGTTGGGAGCGTCGTCTGCCGATGGTGGTGCGGGTTCGCTCGGTGCCGGTGGCGATGGCTGTCGCGGTGGCGGTGGAGGGTTGGGGCCGGGCGGTGATTTTCAGCCCGTCCGGCGATTGAGGACGAGCCCTTCGGGCGGCCGGGGGTCTGGGGGCGGAGCCCCCAGGGGACGGGACCGGGTAGGGGCGGCGGGGGCGAAAACCCCCGAGCCCGGCACTCACGGCACCGTCAGCTCCGAGGCCATCGCCGCGCGGAGCCGCAATGTGGTGACGAGGCGTTGGAAGGCCTCGGCCCAGTACCCCCCGGCACCGGGCGCCGCGTCCTCCGGCTCGTCGGGAACCGCCAACAGCCCGTCCAGCCGCCCCGCCTCCACCGGATCGAGGCACCGCTCGGCCAGCCCCATCACCCCACTGAAGCTCCATGGATAACTCCCCGCGTCCCGCGCGATATTGAGTGCGTCGACCACCGCCCGCCCCAAGACTCCCGCCCACGGCACCGCACAGACCCCGAGCAGCTGGAACGCCTCGGACAACCCGTGCGCGGCGATGAACCCCGCCACCCATTCGGCCCGCTCGGCAGAGCCCAGCGTGCTGAGCAGCTTCGAACGCTCCGCCAGTGACACCGCCCCCGGCCCGCCGGCCTCCGGGGCGGAGGGTGCGCCGAGGAGCGCCCGGGACCACCCCGGGTCCCGCTGCCGCACCGCTGCCCGGCACCACGCGGCATGCAGCTCGCCCTGCCAGTCGTCCGCCACGGGAAGCGCCACGATCTCCTCCGGCGTACGTCCCCCGAGTCGCCGTGGCCACGTCCCGAGCGGTGCCGCTTCCACCAACTGGCCCAGCCACCATGATCGCTCACCTCGTCCCGCCGGGGCTTTCGGTACGACACCATCCCGCTCCATGCTCGCGTCGCACTCGTGCGGTGCTTCGACCACGATGGTGGGCACCCCCTGTGTACGGTCCACAGCCACACACGAACCGGCCCGGGCCGCCATCCGCGCGGCAAGCGCCGAACCGGGCAGCGCGGACAGCAGCTCCGCCGCCGTGGCCCGCACATTGCGGCTCCGGTCGGTGAGCGCCTGCTCCAGGAACGGCTCGTCTGCCGCACACAGCCCCGACCGCAGGGAGTCGAGAAACATCAAACGATCCTCGGCCCGCTCCGTCGCCCAGGTGGTGGCGAGCAACTCACGTGCGGCCGTGGGGTCCTGGGCCCGCATCGCCGTGAGCAGCGCGACCCGCTCGGCGAACAGCCCCTCCTGCCACAGCTGTTGCGCGGCTTCGGGCTCCTCGAGGTGGGGCAGCACGGCGCCGCCGCCCGGTGTGGAGCGCAGTGCGAACCGCCAGTCCGGGTTCAGCCGGGCCAGCCACAGGGCGCGCGGCCCTGCGAAGGCGAGCGCGGCCGGCCGCAGGTCCGTACGGCCCCGTGCCGCGTCGAGGAGGGCGGGCAGTGTTTCCGGGGGCGCCGCGAAGCCACGCGTGTTCGCCAGCGCGAGCCACTGGGGCAACAGCTCCATGAGGTCGGGCGCCGTTCCCCTGCGGCCGCCGCCTCCCGTGCCGGGCCGGTCCGCCAGCAGCATCGCGAGTCGGCGTACCGCGGCGGGTGGGAGGGACGGTCGTGGATCGGGTGCCGCGGGCTCGGGACGGGCGGCCGCCGGCGCGGGCCGCACCCCGGCCCGCCGCCGCAGGGTCTCCACGGCGGCGGCGTCCAGCAACGCCACCGGCGCCGCATGCCCGCCCGCCCCTCCCGGAGGCGTACGCCGCTCGGTCCCGAGCAACGCCACGGTGACGAGCTCCTCCCAGGAACCCCCGACGGGCGCGCCCGCGGAGGCGGAGGTCGTGTTCATGAGCGTCCTTTCCGCACGGAGGTGGGTGAGGTCGTTGAGGTGCGGGTGGTGGTCGAGGTGGTGGAGCCGGTGGAGGTGGAGGTGGCGGTTGAGGTGGTGGAGCCGGTGGAGGTGGTGAAGGGTGTTGCGGTGGTGGAGGTGGCGAAGCCGATGGCGGTCGCGGCAGGGGTGCGGATCGCGGAGGCGGTCAGCACAGCTGCACCGCTTCCCCCGCTCCCTCCGGCCAGGCCGTCAGGGGAGTGAAGCCGCGGTGGCCGCACTCGCCGAAGACGGTGACGGGGGCGCCGCCGGAGAGGGCGGCGAGGCGCCACAGGCCGGGGCGGGAGAGCAGGGAGGGCGCGATCGGGAGCGCAAAGTCACCGTCCGCGTCCGCGAGTTGCCAAGCGTCGCCGTCGGGGGTGGGTATCACCCGGGCCAGCGTCACTGGATAGGAGTCGAGCCAAGGGTCGGCCCCCAGGGCTTCGCCGTAGCAGGCCGCCGCCTGGGGTGTGGTCACCCCTCGCGGGCGTATCCGCGCGGGTGCGGGGGGCGTGAACCGCTCGCCCAGGGCCGCGCGGAGCTGCCCCGCACCCGGGTACGCGGACACCTCCGCCTCGAAGGCCAGCCCCACGGGCAGCGTCAGCTCCGGTGCGCGCCCGGCGGCCCCGTAGGAGAGGAGCAGGGCGGTGCGGTCGGACTCCGTGCCGTGCAGCCAGATTCTGCGCGTCGTGAGCCGGCTGTCCGCCGTGTCGTACTGAGCGAGGACCAGCCAGCGGTCCCGCACCGGCGGCCCGTCCGCCGATCCGGGCAACCCGACCCGCGAACGAACCGTTGCGGCCAGCCCGTCCGGCAGCCGCTCACGACGCAGCCAGCCCTGATCGAGAAGATGGAGCAGCGCGCACTCTTCGAGCAGTCGCACCGGCCAGCCGGCCCCGGAGAAAGGGATCGCCCCCAACTCCCGCACCCGTGCGGCCAGTCCGGGCGCCTGCGCGTCGACCATCCGGGCCGCCGTCTCCTCCCACTGCCCATACCCCGCCTGCTCGGCAGCCGCCAGGCCGCCCCGCAGCAGATCCGCCAGCCGCCGCTCCAGCTCCTCCGCCCCCGCGGTGATCCGCTCGGCCCGCCGCTCCGTCCTGCGCCGTGCCGCTTCCGGATCACTCGGTGACGCCGTCCCAGATGCCTCGCCCGTCGTCCGCTTCTCCTCCGCGCGCTTTCTTCTCCCCTCTATCCACTGCTCCGCCCAATCCGGCGCCTGCCCCCGCGCCACCGTGCCGTCCTCGCCCGCCCAGAGCAGCAGCAGCCCCAGCGCGTGCTTGCACGGGAACTTGCGGCTCGGGCAACTGCACTTGTACGCAGGCCCGCTGGAGCCCGCGATGTCGATGACCGTCTGGTAAGGCTTGCTGCCACTTCCCCTGCACAGTCCCCACACCGTCCCCTCGTCAGAACTGCCCGTCTCCGACCACGGCCCGGCCGCGCCGAGTTTGCTGCCCGCTTTGCGTGACGCGACGTCAGGCGCCAGTGCCAGCACCTGATCCGCCGTCCAGCGCACCCCCTGCTGAGTCATGTCATCGAAGGTAGATCCCACCACTGACAATCGGCCTCGGCGAGCGCGTTTGTGCAGGTCAGAGCGCATTGTCAGTGGCGTGGTGCACGGTGGAACCAGATCCGAACCGGCCGAGCTGGAGGGGGACCGAGCCATGTCCGTGTCCGTTGAACCGACGACCATCAATCCATCCGCGGGAGAGCCCATGGGAGAGGCGGGTGAGGCGGCGCTGCGGCCGCACGCCGAGCACGCCTTCGCCGCCGAACTCGCCGCGCTGGCCGCGCAGGACGACCGGACCCGACCCGCCCGCTGGCGGCTCTCGCCGTGGGCGGTGGCGACGTATCTCCTGGGCGGCACCCTGCCGGACGGCACGGTGATCACGCCGAAGTACGTGGGACCGCGCCGCATCGTCGAGGTCGCCGTCACCACTCTCGCCACCGACCGCGCCCTGCTGCTGCTCGGAGTGCCCGGCACCGCGAAGACCTGGGTGTCCGAGCACCTGGCCGCGGCGGTCAGCGGCGACTCGACGCTGCTGGTGCAGGGCACGGCCGGGACACCGGAGGAGGCGATCCGCTACGGCTGGAACTACGCGCAGCTGCTCGCGCACGGGCCCAGCCGGGACGCCCTCGTGCCGAGCCCCGTCATGCGGGCCATGGCCGAGGGCATGACGGCCCGCGTCGAGGAGCTGACCCGCATCCCGGCCGACGTGCAGGACACGCTGATCACGATCCTGTCGGAAAAGACCTTGCCGATCCCTGAGTTGGGCCAGGAGGTGCAGGCTGTCGGCGGCTTCAACCTGATCGCCACGGCCAACGACCGCGACCGCGGGGTGAACGAGCTGTCCAGCGCCCTGCGCCGTCGTTTCAACACCGTGGTGCTGCCGCTGCCGGAGAGCGCCGAGGCCGAGGTCGACATCGTCTCGCGCCGCGTCGACCAGCTCGGCCGCTCCCTCGACCTGCCCACCATGCCCGACGGTATCGACGAGATCCGCCGTGTCGTCACCGTCTTCCGCGAGCTGCGCGACGGCGTCACGGCCGACGGGCGTACGAAACTGAAGTCGCCCAGCGGCACACTGTCCACCGCCGAGGCGATCTCTGTCGTCACCAACGGACTCGCGCTCGCCGCCCACTTCGGCGATGGCGTTCTGCGGGCCGGCGATGTCGCCGCAGGCATCCTCGGCGCCGTGGTCCGTGATCCGGCGGCCGACCGTGTCATCTGGCAGGAGTACCTGGAAGCGGTCGTCCGCGAGCGGGACGGCTGGAAGGACTTCTACCGTGCCTGCCGCGAGGTAAGCGCATGAGCGGACTCCCGAAGGAGACAGAGGAGGAGCGTGGTTTCGGCATGCCGGAAGGAGGGCCGCTACTGCTCGGTGTCCGGCATCACGGGCCCGGTTCGGCACGTGCCGTGCGAGCAGCGCTGGAGGCCGCGGCTCCCCGGATCGTGCTGATCGAGGGACCGCCGGAGGCCGACGCGCTCATCCCGCTCGCCGCCCACCAGGACATGCGTCCCCCTGTCGCGCTCCTCGCCCATGTCGTGGACGAGCCCGGCCGCTCCGCCTTCTGGCCGCTGGCGGAGTTCTCTCCGGAGTGGGTGGCGATCCGGTGGGCCCTGGACCACGGAGTCCCGGCCCGGTTCATCGACCTCCCGGCGACCCACACGCTGGCGTGGGGGCGGGACGAGCCTCCTTCGGAGGAGATCGCCGAATCCGACCGGCCCGTCGACGAAACCGTGCGGATCGACCCTCTCGCCGTGCTCGCGGAGACGGCCGGTTACGACGATCCCGAGCGCTGGTGGGAGGACGTGGTCGAGCACCGGGGCGGCGTCGGCGCCGACCCGTTCGCGCCGTTCGCCGTGCTCGAGGAGGCGATGGGAGCACTGCGGGAGGCGTTCGGGGTCGGGGGCCACGACCGGGACCTCGTACGGGAGGCGTACATGCGGCTCCAGGTACGGGCGGCACAGCGGGAGTTCGGGGACGACGTAGCCGTGGTGTGCGGCGCCTGGCACGTGCCCGCGCTGCGCGGCAGGAGCACGGTCGCCGCCGACCGGGCATTGCTGAAAGGGCTGCCCAAGGCGAAGGCCGACATGACATGGGTGCCGTGGACGCACCGCCGGCTGTCCCGGGTCAGTGGGTACGGCGCGGGCATCGACTCGCCAGGTTGGTACGGGCATTTGTTCGGCGCCCCCGATCGCCCCGTCGAGCGCTGGATGACGAAGGTCGCCCGGCTGCTGCGCGACGAGGACCGGATGGTGTCGTCCGCGCACGTCATCGAGGCGGTGCGGCTGGCCGAGACCCTCGCCGCCATGCGCGGCCGGCCGCTGCCGGGGCTGACCGAGACCACCGACGCCGTGCGGGCCGTGATGTGCGAGGGCTCGGACGTACCGCTGGCACTTGTGCACGACCGGCTCGTGGTCGGCGACGTGCTGGGCGAGGTGCCGGAGTCCGCCCCCGCGGTGCCACTGCAACGCGACCTCGTACGGTCGCAGAAGCGGCTTCGGCTCAAACCCGAGCCGCTGGAGCGGGAGTTGGAACTGGACCTGCGCAAGGAGACCGACGCCGGGCGGAGCAGGCTGCTGCATCGGCTGCGGCTGCTGGGCATCGAGTGGGGCGAGCCCACCGTCTCGCGCGGCAGCACCGGCACGTTCCGCGAGACCTGGCGGCTGCGCTGGGAGCCGGAGCTGTCCGTGCGGGTGGCCGAGGCCGGAGTGTGGGGCACGACCGTGCTGTCGGCCGCCACCGCCAAGGCCGAGGCGGATGCCGTCACCGCGCACGCCCTGGCCGATGTCACGGCACTCGCCGAGCGCTGTCTGCTCGCCGAACTGCCGGACGCGCTGCCCGTGGTGATGCGCGTCCTCGCCGACCGGGCCGCCCTGGACGCGGACGTCGGCCACCTCGCCCAGGCACTGCCCGCGCTGGTCCGCTCGCTGCGGTACGGCGATGTGCGCGGCACGGACACGCACGCCCTCACGGACGTCGCGGCCGGCCTCGCCGAGCGGATCTTCGTCGGTCTCCCACCTGCCTGCGCGGCTCTCGACGCCGAGGCCGCCGAGCAGATGCGGCGCCATGTGGACGCGGTGCACGGCGCGGTGGGGTTGCTGGGGGAGACGAGCCCGTCGTCACCCGACGGCATACGCCCGTCGGGCGGCCCAAGGTCCTCCGCCGACACACCGCCATCCTCGTCCGGCGGCATACGCGACCGCTGGCACTTCGTACTCCGGGTGCTGGGCGGGCGCGACACCGTGCCGGGGGTGATCCGCGGGCGGGCCGTCCGGCTGCTCCTGGACGACGGTGAGTTGGGGCAGGACGAGGCCGCGCGGCTCATGGGGCTCGTGCTGTCGCCGGGGACGGCGCCGGGGGACGCCGCCGCCTGGATCGAGGGGTTCGTCGGCGGCGGTTCCGGCGGCGGGATGCTGCTCGTGCACGACGAGCGGCTGCTCGGGCTGGTCGACACGTGGCTGACCGGGGTGCCGGCGGCGGCCTTCACCGATGTGCTGCCGCTGCTGCGACGCACGTTCTCGGCGTACGAGGCCGGGGTGCGCAGAACGCTGGGAGAGCTCGTCCGGCGCGGCCCGGGGACGCGGGGGAGCGCCGAGGCCGCCGCCTCCGGGATGCCCGGGTTCGCGTCCGACCTCGACCCCGAGCGCGCCGACGCCGTCCTGCCGGTGCTGCGCCTCCTGCTCGGGCTGGATGAATCCGATGACGTCGACGACCTTGTGGGGGTGGCCGGATGACCGCGGTAGCAGTGGACGCGACCGACGCGACCGAAGAGCGGTTGCGGCGCTGGCGGCTGGTGCTCGGGGGCGACGAGGCGGACGGCACCGGATGCGTGCTCGGCGGGCAGGACGCCGCGATGGACGGGGCGCTCACCGCGCTGTACGGGAAGGAAGGCAAGGCGGCGCAGTCGGGGCGGGAGCGTTCGGCGGGGCTCGGGGCGTCCGCACCCTCGGTCGCGCGCTGGCTCGGGGACATCCGGACGTACTTCCCCTCCTCCGTCGTCCAGGTCATGCAGCGGGACGCCATCGACCGGCTCGGGCTCTCCGCCCTCCTGCTGGAGCCCGAGATGCTGGAGGCGGTGGAGGCCGATGTGCACCTGGTGGGCACGCTCCTCTCCCTCAACAAGGCCATGCCGGAGACGACGAAGGAAACGGCGCGGGCCGTCGTGCGCAAGGTTGTCGAGGACCTGGAGAAGCGGCTCGCCACCCGCACCCGGGCAACGCTCACCGGCGCCCTCGACCGCAGCGCCCGCATCAGCCGGCCCCGTCACCACGACATCGACTGGAACCGCACGATCGCGGCGAACCTCAAGCACTACCTGCCCGAGTACCGCACGATCGTGCCCGAGCGGCTGATCGGCTACGGCCGCGCCTCGCAGTCCGTGAAGAAGGAGGTCATCCTCTGTATCGACCAGTCGGGGTCGATGGCGGCGTCCGTCGTCTACGCCTCCGTGTTCGGAGCCGTCCTCGCGTCGATGCGGTCCATCGCCACCCGGCTCGTCGTCTTCGACACGGCCGTCGTCGACCTCACCGACCAGCTCGACGACCCGGTCGACGTCCTCTTCGGCACGCAGCTCGGCGGCGGCACCGACATCAACAGGGCGCTCGCGTACTGCCAGTCGCAGATCACCCGGCCCGCCGACACGGTGGTCGTGCTCATCAGCGACCTCTACGAAGGGGGCATACGGAACGAGATGCTGAAGCGGGTCGCGGCCATGAAGGCGTCGGGGGTGCAGTTCGTGACGCTGCTGGCGCTGTCCGACGAGGGGGCGCCCGCGTACGACCGCGAGCACGCGGCGGCGCTCGCCGCGCTGGACGCACCGGCGTTCGCCTGTACGCCCGATCTGTTTCCCGAGGTGATGGCGGCGGCGCTCGAGAAGCGCCGGCTCCCGATACCGGACAGCGTGTGAGGAGAGTTGAAAAAGCGGACATGAGTACCCATCGGTAACAGGGGGCTTGCGCAACCTCAGGAGTGCCGTGCGAGGATCAACGCGTCTTCGAATCGAAGAATCGAACGGTGCGCAGTGTTCCGCCCCGTTCCGCCTGATCCCGCCGCACGGAGGCTTCCCCCGTCTTGACCCCGCCCGCCGCACTGCCCTTTACCGGTGCCGCTCTGCGCGTGCTGCGCACGGCGGCCGGGCGGCGTGCACTGCAAGTGGCGCTGCTGGTGGGTGGGTTGTTCGCCCTCGGGTTTCTCTGCGGGGAACAGGCGAATGCGGCGGACGGGTTGGCGCCGACGACTCGGGTGACCCCCACGGCTCCAGTGGCTCAGACGGCTCCGGCTGCTTCGGCTGCTTCGGCTGGTTCGGTGGCTCCTGAGACTCCTGCGGCTTCAGCGGCTTCAGCGGCTTCAGCGGCTCCGGTGGCCGAGGCTGTGCGGTCGGCGGAGAGTTCGGTGGAGCGGGTTGTGAAGCCGGGCGCGGACACTGTCCGGCACGTCGTACGACCGGTTGGCGCCACCGTTGTACCGCCGGCCGCCGACAAGGCCGTACGGCCGATCGGCGCTCTCGTGGAGGCAGTCACCGGCGGGTTGGCCGAAGCCCCGCCGAAGATCCTGCCGTCGCTGCCGTCGCTGCCGTCGCTGCCGTCGCTGCCGTCCTCGCCGGAGCTCCCCGGGCTGCCCGCGCTTCCGGGTGTGGGGGGACAGCCTCCGCATGCAGGTTCGGGCTCGCAGCCGTCGGGTGGGGTGTCTGTGCCTTCGTTCGGCGCGACCGCCCCGCATGCGGCCGGCCGGCAGCCCGGCGCCGGGGTCACCACCGTGTACGGTCCCCGGCTCGTCGGGGCGTACGTCGACGGTGTGGTCGCGCTTCGTGCCGGGCACGGTGCGGCGGCGGGAGTCGCTCCCGCGCATCAGGCACCCCCGGGTGGCCCCACGGGCGCGCTGGGTGATCAGTCGGCCGTCGGTAACGGCGCGCCGCGGCACGGCGATCCGTGTGCCGTCACTCCGAACCATCGGGCGCCGCTGCGGCTCGTGCCCGGTGCATCCGCGGTCGTGACCGCGGCCGAGACCCGGGACAGGTACCGGGACATTCCGGTTTTCCCCGGCTAGGGCAGTCCTTCCCCCGCTGACGACCTGCCGCGCGGGGGCGGAACAGGTCTGCCCGCCGTCCGGACACCCCTCCGATCCCCGGACGGAAGCCTCAGGAATTCTCCCGATTTCACCGTGATCAGCAGAAATCAGCTGTGATCGTGAGAAATCAATTGAATCTCCGGAATATCCCGAACTCTCGGAATCCCGAAGGATCTGACGTACGCATGAACAAGAACATCCGCCGTTCCATCGTCATAGCCGCCGGAGTCACCGGCGCGTGGGCGCTCGGCTCCGCCGTCGCCAGCGCCGATGAGCTGCCCTCCGCGGCGGTCTCCGCGCCCGACGCGGCCGTCGGTGTCACGGACACCGTCAGCGCGGCCACCGGCGCGGTCACCGACACCGTCGACGGCGTCGTCGGGAACGTGCCGAACGACGTGCAGAAGACGGCCTCCGACATCACTGCCACCGCCAGCACTACGGCCACCACTGGCACCACCGCCACCATCGACACCCAGGCCAAGAAGACCGCCAAGGCCGCCACGGACGTGACGGCGGAGACCGCCGACCACGCCCGCCGTTACGTCGACGCCAAGGTCCCGACCGTCGCCCACCTCTCGCACGCCGTGGACCCCACGGCCTCCGCCGTGGACCACACCGCGGCCGGGGCCGCGACCAGGGCCACGGCCGCAGCCAAGGAGACCATCATCGACGCCACGGCTCCCCAGGACGAGATCGACTACCTCTTCGGCCCGCTCGCGGCCTTCGCGCCCGAGCTGGAGCAGGCGCTCGCCGGGACGCAGGCGAAGCTCGCGGCCGTCCAGGGCACCGCCACCGCCACCGCGACCACCGCCACCAACCTCGCGGGACCGGTCGCCCACGAGACCGCGTCCGCCGCCCTCCCGCCGGTCGCGGCCACCGCCGTAGAGGGCGTCACCCCGGTCGTGGACCGCGCCGTCGGTCAGGTCGTCGGTGACACCGCGGCCTCCGTCCTGCCGCCCGTCGCCGCGACGGCTGTGCACGGCGTGGTCCCGGTTGCCGGGCAAGCCGTCGGGGACGCCGGGGCGCTGGTGTACGGCGTGGCCGGCGACGTGCGGCCCTTCGCGGGCGGGGTCGTGGCCGACGCGGGCACCCTCGCGTACGGCGTCACCGGTCCGGTCGGCCCCTTCGCGCAGGGCGTCGTCGCAGACGACGTGCGGCCCTTCGCCGGGGGCGTCGTCGGCGCGGTGCAGCCGGTCGTCGACCTGGTGCAGCCGGTCGTGGCGGGCGTCGAGGGCAGTGCCACCGGCCTCGCGTACGGCGTCGTGGGCGATGTGCGGCCCTTCGCTGCCGGTGTGGTCGACGAGGTCGGCCCGTTCGCGGGCGGCGTCGTCGGTCAGGTCGGTGCGCTCGGGCAGGACGTGACCGGGACGGTCGGGGCGACCGGCGGACCGCTGGCCGGGCACGCGGTGACGGGCGTCCAGGGTGTGACCGAGTCGGTCACGCCGAGCTACGTGCAGGACGTGCAAGACGTGCAAGACGTGCAGGACATGCAAGGCATGCAGAACGTGCAGTACGGCACGTACAGCGTCTGACGGTCCCCTCCCTCGCCGTACGGCCTCCCACGGTGAAACAGCCGTACGGCATCCGGCAGACTCCGCGGGGCCACGGCCCCGGACGGCCGAAAGCCGTCGGTCCCGTCCGACCGAAACCCGCGGGTGGGGAGAGCGGTCCCCATTGGGGTGGGGACCGCCCGCCCTGGGCCCCTTCGGGGCTGTTCAAGGGGTCTCACCAGGCAAACCCCAGCCTGGTGAGGCCCTGCTCTGTGACAGGTATCACCGCTCAGGTGTGATCTGCGATTTAGGGACCCGCGTCCAGCGGCGATAACCTGCGAGACGGACATGCCGCGCGCTCGGACACCGTGTGCGCCACCCTTGTGACAGCGGACGTCACGTTGCCCTTCGCGGCACGCCCACGCATCCAACGAACCGCGAGATCACTGATAGGGACGGACGCGCGTGGACCTGTTCGAGTACCAGGCGAGGGACCTCTTCGCCAAGCACGGTGTACCGGTGCTGGCCGGTGAAGTCATTGACACGCCTGAGGCAGCCCGCGAGGCGACCGAGCGTCTTGGCGGCAAGTCCGTCGTCAAGGCCCAGGTCAAGGTCGGTGGCCGAGGCAAGGCCGGCGGCGTCAAGCTCGCCGCCACCCCGGACGAGGCCGTCGCTCGCGCGACGGACATCCTCGGCATGGACATCAAGGGCCACACGGTCCACAAGGTGATGATCGCCGAGACCGCGCCCGAGATCGCCGAGGAGTACTACGTCTCGTACCTCCTCGACCGCACCAACCGCACCTTCCTCGCCATGGCGTCCGTTCAGGGCGGCGTGGAGATCGAGGTCGTCGCGGAGGAGAACCCCGAGGCCCTCGCGAAGGTCCCGGTCGACGCCAATGAGGGCGTCTCGATCGAGAAGGCCCGAGAGATCGTCGCCCAGGCGAAGTTCCCGGCCGATGTCGCCGACCAGGTCGCCGACATCCTCGTGACCCTGTGGGACACCTTCATCAAGGAGGACGCCCTCCTCGTCGAGGTCAACCCCCTCGCCAAGGTCGCCGACGGCCGCGTCATCGCGCTCGACGGCAAGGTGTCCCTGGACGAGAACGCTGAGTTCCGTCAGCCGGAGCACGCCGCCCTCGAGGACAAGGCTTCGGCCAACCCGCTCGAGGCCGCCGCCAAGGCGAAGAACCTCAACTACGTCAAGCTCGACGGTGAGGTCGGCATCATCGGCAACGGCGCGGGTCTCGTGATGAGCACCCTGGACGTCGTCGCGTACGCCGGTGAGAACCATGGCGGCGTCAAGCCCGCCAACTTCCTCGACATCGGCGGTGGCGCCTCCGCCGCGGTCATGGCGAACGGCCTGGAGATCATCCTCGGCGACCCGGACGTCAAGTCCGTCTTCGTCAACGTCTTCGGTGGCATCACCGCCTGTGACGAGGTCGCCAACGGCATCGTCCAGGCGCTGCAGCTGCTCAAGGACAAGGGCGAGGAAGTCACCAAGCCCCTGGTCGTGCGCCTCGACGGCAACAACGCCGAGCTGGGTCGCAAGATCCTGTCGGACGCCAACCACCCGCTCGTGCAGCGCGTGGACACCATGGACGGCGCGGCCGACAAGGCCGCCGAGCTCGCGGCTGCGAAGTAAGGGAAGAGGGACTAAACAGCCATGGCTATCTTCCTCAACAAGGACAGCAAGGTCATCGTCCAGGGCATGACCGGTGCCACGGGCATGAAGCACACCAAGCTCATGCTGGCCGACGGCACGAACATCGTCGGTGGCGTGAACCCGCGCAAGGCGGGCACGTCGGTCGACATCGACGGCACCGACATCCCCGTCTTCGGTACCGTCGCCGAGGCCATGGAGAAGACGGGCGCCAACGTGTCCGTCCTCTTCGTGCCGCCGGCCTTCGCCAAGGCCGCTGTCGTCGAGGCCATCGACGCGGAGATCCCCCTCGCGGTCGTCATCACCGAGGGCATCGCCGTCCACGACTCCGCCGCCTTCTGGGCGTACGCGAAGTCGAAGGGCAACAAGACCCGCATCATCGGCCCGAACTGCCCCGGCCTGATCACGCCGGGCCAGTCGAACGCCGGCATCATTCCGGGCGACATCACGAAGCCGGGCCGCATCGGTCTGGTCTCGAAGTCCGGCACGCTGACGTACCAGATGATGTACGAGCTCCGTGACATCGGCTTCTCGTCCGCCGTCGGCATCGGTGGCGACCCGGTCATCGGCACCACGCACATCGACGCGCTCGCCGCGTTCGAGGCCGACCCCGACACCGACCTGATCGTCATGATCGGCGAGATCGGTGGCGACGCCGAGGAGCGGGCCGCGGACTTCATCGCGAAGAACGTGACCAAGCCGGTCGTCGGCTACGTCGCCGGCTTCACCGCGCCCGAGGGCAAGACCATGGGCCACGCCGGTGCCATCGTCTCCGGTTCCTCCGGCACGGCCGCCGCCAAGAAGGAGGCCCTCGAGGCCGCCGGCGTCAAGGTCGGCAAGACGCCGACCGAGACGGCCAAGCTGGCGCGCGAGCTGCTCGCGGGCTGACTTTTCAGCTGAGTACGCCGACGGGCCCGCACCCTCTTCCAGGGTGCGGGCCCGTCGGCGTACTCAACGCCCCTGCGGAACCAGCCGCTCCGGACCGCTCTCCGTCGCCTTCTGGAGCCTGGATTGCAGCGCCAGCTGCTGCGCGGACAGCGGCCCGGGAGCGGCCCGGGGTGGCAGCCCGCCGACCGTCTCGCCCGGGGCCAGCGGGGGCTCGTAGTGGTCCGGGGCCGTTCGGAGCGTCAGGCTGGTGACCCCGATCAGGACGGCCGTGAACGCGATGGCCGCGCGGGTCCAGTGACGGGCGCGGCGTTCGCTGGACCAGCGCACCGTGCGGGGTTTCGCGGCGCGCAGTCGCTCCGTTCCGGCGAGTTCGGCGAGCCGCCGGTGCAGATCCTCCGGCGCCGCCAGTTCCGGCAGGCGCGCGGCGACGGTCCCGCGGGCATGCAGCAGCCGGTTGGCCGCCGCGGGCGTGCTCGCCTCCGTCTCGGCCGCGGTCTCCGGCAGGTCGAGCCCGACCCCGTCGTAGAGCACCAGGGTCCGCCGGTACACGGGTGGCAGTTGCAGGAGTACGGCGAGCAGCGCGCGGTCGGCGGCCTCGGCGGGCGGCGCCTCCGGATGCCGGTGCCGGGGGCGGAATCGGTGCCAGGGCGAGAGCGCGTACTCGTATGTCGCCGCCCGCACCCACCCCGTCGGATCCCGGTCGACGGCCACCTCGGGCCAGCGGTGCCAGGCCAGTTGAAAGGCCCGCTCCACGGACTCCCGCGCCAGCTCGCGCCGTCCGGTGAGCAGATAGGCCTGCCGTACGAGGGCGGGGGCACAGAACGCGTAGAGCGTGTCGAAGGCCTGAGCTGGTGTCAGGGCCGTTGTGGATTCGGATTCGGACGGGGGCGACGGTTCGGGTCCGGATTCGGGTCCGGATTCGGGTCCGGATTCGGGTCCGGATTCGGGTTCAGGTTTGGGCTCGGCGTGATCGTGCGGCACTTCTGGAGGCGGGGATACGGGGCTGGAGGCATCGCCGACCAGTACGGGGGCGGACTCCTCCTGTTGGGCAGTCGCTTCAGAGGAGGTCAGCAACTTTGCGTACGCTTCCCGTTTGCGGCCGCGCGGCGTCGTGCGGCCGTTCTCCCACGAGCGCACCGTCTTGGGGGTGACGCCCACCTCGGCCGCGACGTCGGCGTGGCTCAGAGACTTCGCCTCGCGCAGACGGCGGAGCTCCTCGGGGGAGGGCAGCGGGGTCGCAGGGCTCTGGGTCATTGCGGACCCCACAGGGCGCCCCCGCGTACGAAAAAGTGCATAGCTGCATATTGGGCGACACATCCAAGGTTCGCCTGTTACGACGAGAAAGCGCGTGTCGTTGGGAGCATGGCGGTCGTGACCCCAATGACCGACCGCAGGCTGTCGTTGTCGTCCTTGCTCACCCGGATGCGCGAGCGACCGCCCGGATTGGCCGCCAGCCTCCTGGGTGGCGCCCTCGCCGCGGGGCTCGGACTCGGCTCGTTCGCCGTTCTCGTCATGGTGCTGTGGATCAGCTCGCCATACCCGGACAGCGGGCCGGGCGGCGCGCTGCACGTCGCTGCGGCACTTTGGCTCCTGGCGCACGGTGTCGAACTCATCCGCACCGACACGCTGTCCGGCCTGCCCATGCCGGTCGGCGTCACGCCGCTGCTCCTGGTCGTCCTGCCCGTGTGGCTGCTGCACCGGGCGGCGCGCGACGCGGCGGCGGACGCCGACGTCGAGGCCACGGCGCGCACGGTGTGGGCCGGGTCCGTCGTGGGCTATCTGACCGTCGGTGCGGCCGCCGCGCTGTACGCCACGGGCGGGGAGCTACGGCCGTCGTGGCTGTGGACGGTCGTATGCCTGCCGCTGCTCGCCGTGAGCGCGGCGGGGGCGGGGGTGTGGACGGCGTACACGCGCCCCGGCGGGCCGGTGCTCGCCTCGTTGCGCCGGGTTCTTGCCACGCTGCCCGCCGGCGTACGCCGTCACATCACCCTTCGTGTGCCGGCGCGGTCGACCCGGCGGTGGGTCAGGGCCTCGGTGCGTGCGGCGGGGGCCGGGGCGGCGGTGCTGGTCGGGGGTGGTGCGCTGCTGGTGGGGGCGTCGCTGGTGTGGCACGGGGGCTCCGCGCGGGACTCCTTCCTGCAGCTCACCGGCGGGTGGTCGGGGCGGTTCGCGGTACTGCTGCTGTGCCTGGCTCTGGTGCCGAACGCGGCGGTGTGGGGGGCCGCGTATGGGCTGGGGCCGGGGGTCGTACTGGGGGCGGGGCATGTTGCGGGGCCGTTGTCCGCGGCTGTGCCGGGGCCTTTGCTGCCAGCCTTTCCGTTGTTGGCGGCGGTGCCGGGGGAGGCGGCGGGGGGGCCGTGGAGTTGGGTGTGTGGGGTGGTGCCGGTGGCGGCGGGGGGGACGGTGGCGTGGTTCCTGGTGGCTGCGGGGGTGTCGGGAGTGGCGAAGGCGTCGGGAGCGTCGGGGAGTGCGGACGGGGTGCGGGGTGATGTCTGGTCGCGGGGGCGGACCGTTGCGGGGGTGGGGATCGCGTCCGTGTTGTGCGGCCTTGTGCTGGCGTTGTTGGCCGGGCTGGCCGGGGGGCCGCTGGGGGTTGCGGCGTTGGCTCACTTCGGGCCGGTGTGGTGGCAGGTGGGTGCTGCGGCGGTTGCTTGGATGGTGGGGGTGGGGGTTCCGGTGGCGGTGGGGGCGCGAGCGTGGAGGCTTCGGGAGGGGGCGGGGCGATCGGGGCGGGTTTTTCGTCGGCCTTCGTGGCTGGGTTGGGCGGTGTGGCGTGGGCGGATCTCGTGGCCTTCGTGGCTGTCCTGGGGCAGGCGGGAGCGTGACGGGGGCGATGGTCCTCCGCCGGTTCCGCAGGCGGGGGCGGTGGAGTGAGGATGCTTCCCGTGAGTCTCGCTGGGCGGCGCGGTGAGGGTGGCCGTGAGGTTTTCCGCCCCCGCCGCCCCTACCCTCCCCCAAGCTCTCGGCTTCGCTCGAGCAGGGGGACCCCCATCATCCGTTCCTGGGGGCTGCGCCCCCAGACCCCCCGCCAGGGGCGCTGCGCCCCCTGGACCCCCGCTTCGCCCGAAGGGCTCGTCCTCAAACGCCGGACAGGCTGAAAGATCACACCCCGGCCGGGGATACCCGGCGGAGCCCCCAGGGGGTGGGGAACAGCTAGCTGCGTGTTCCCAGCAGGCCCCGCAGTTCCTTCGGCAGAAGGTCGTTGCAGGACTGCTTCGACGCGTTGGTGAGCGCGTCGTTCGTACAGGCGTAGTAGTCGCTGTAGACGAACTGGGCGGTGAACGTCGCGGCGACCATGACGATGGCCAGGGACGCGGTGACGAGACCGCTCACCGCGGCTGTGGTCTGGGGCCGGGTGTTCGAGTCGGGGGCCGGCGCGTCCGGGTCCGGTGTGCGGGGCTTGGCGCGCAGGGCGCTGCCGCCCCAGTACAGGGCGAGTGCGCCGAGCAGCAGGGCCACGTACGGCCAGCTGAACAGGGCGAAGAAGAACGCCCACATGCCTGAGAGCAGTGCGTAGCGCGCACGGCGCTGGGCCGGGTCCGTCGGGTCCCAGCGCATCCCGGTGCCCGGACCGCCGCCGGGACCTTCCTGGCCGCCCTGGCCCTGGGGAGCCCCGGGCCGGTCACCGAAACCGCCGCCCGTCGAACGTCCCGGCTGCCGGTCGCTCCACTGGCTGCCCCAGGGGGACCGTCCGGGACCACCTCCGGATCCACCGCTCCCGTCCGAGCCCTGGCCCTGTCCGCCCGCGGGCCGCCTCGGCTGCCAAGGCCGGTCGGGCGTCCCCTCCGGCGGCGGAGCGAACGGATTGTCGTCGGAGCCGGAGCCGGAGCCGGAGCCGGAGCCGGAGCCGGAGCCGTTTCCGTCCGCGGAGTCACGTCCGTCCGAGGAGCCGTGCCCGCCCGAGGGCGCGTCCCCGCTCTCCCGCGGCGGGGTAGGCGAAGGGCGCCGCTCGCGCAGCAGGAGCGGAGGGAGTCGGAGACTGCGGTCCGGCATCAGGTGTGCGTCTTCCCCTTGGTGGTTCTGGCGGGCGGCGTGTCCGCACGGCATCGTGCTCGCGACGCGCACCCCGGGTTTCCCGCCCAGGGCTCGCACCCCGGACGTTCGTATCCAGGACTTGGCGCCCCGGGCACTGCGACCCGGGACTCGGCGTCCCGGGCACTGCCACCCAGGACTCGCACCCCGGGCGTTTGCTTCCAGTGTCCGCCCTGGGCTTCCCGCTCGAGGCCCGCACCTCGGACGTTCGTTTCCCAGGCTCGCACCCCGGACATCCGTTCCCGGGGGCTGCGCCCCGGGCGTTCGTACCCGTCCTCGGTCAACGTCCCACGCGCACAGGGCGTTCCCATGCCGCATGGTGTTCCCAGGAGGATCCTCCCCAGACGCTACCTTCCGGCCACGCCCCCGTCCCGTGGGGGCCGCCCGGTGTGCCGGTATCGTTGCTGACGGTCGGCCGCTTCGTAGACTTCCCCGTATCCCGGGGCGCGAAGCATTCGTACGACCGTACAAACGCTCCCCCGAGAAAGGGCCCCGCCGTGGCCAAGGCCAAGCGCCTCGTCGTGCTGGTCTCCGGATCAGGCACGAATCTGCAGGCACTGCTCGACGCCATCGCGGCGCACGGCACCGAGGCCTACGGAGCCGAGATCGTGGCCGTCGGCGCCGACCGCGACGGCATCGAGGGGCTCGCGCGTGCCGAGCGGGCGGGGCTGTCCACCTTCGTCCGGCGCGTCAAGGACTACGAGACCCGGGACGAGTGGGACGCGGCGCTCGCCGAGGCGGTCGCCGTCCATGAGCCCGACCTCGTCGTCTCCGCGGGGTTCATGAAGATCGTGGGGAAGGAATTCCTCGCCAGGTTCGGTGGGAGGTTCGTCAACACGCATCCCGCCCTGCTGCCCAGTTTTCCGGGGGCCCACGGCGTGCGTGACGCGCTCGTGTACGGCGCGAAGGTCACCGGCTGCACCGTCCACTTCGTCGACGACGGCGTCGACACCGGACCGATCATCGCTCAGGGCGTGGTGGAGGTCCGGGACGAGGACGACGAGAGCGCTCTGCACGAGCGCATCAAGGAAGTCGAGCGAAGCCTGCTCGTCGATGTCGTGGGGCGGCTCGCCCGCAACGGCTATCGCATTGAGGGACGAAAGGTAGTAATCCAGTGACCGCCGAGAGCAACAAGCGGCCCCTTCGCAGGGCGCTCGTCAGCGTCTACGACAAGACCGGCCTGGAAGAGCTGGCACGCGGGCTGCACGAGGCCGGTGTCGAGCTGGTGTCGACCGGCTCCACGGCCGCCCGCATCGCCGCCGCCGGCGTCCCCGTCACCAAGGTCGAGGAGCTGACCGGCTTCCCCGAGTGCCTGGACGGCCGGGTCAAGACCCTGCACCCCAAGGTCCACGCGGGCATCCTCGCCGACCTGCGGCTCGCCGACCACCGGCGCCAGCTGGAAGAGCTCGGTGTCGAGCCCTTCGACCTCGTCGTCGTCAACCTCTACCCCTTCCGCGAGACGGTCGCCTCGGGTGCGACGCCGGACGAGTGCGTCGAGCAGATCGACATCGGCGGGCCGTCGATGGTCCGCGCCGCCGCCAAGAACCACCCGTCCGTGGCCGTCGTGACCAGCCCCGCGCGGTACGGCGACGTCCTCGCCGCCGCAAAGACGGGCGGCTTCGACCTTCGCTCCCGCAAGCGGCTCGCCGCCGAGGCCTTCCAGCACACCGCCTCGTACGACGTGGCCGTCGCCTCCTGGTTCGCGGACGAGTACGCCGCCGCCGACAGCAGCGGCCTCCCCGACTTCCTGGGCGTGACCTACGCGCGCAAGAACACCCTCCGCTACGGCGAGAACCCGCACCAGGGGGCGGCCCTCTACGTCGACGGCACGGGCGGCCTGGCCGAGGCCGAGCAGCTGCACGGCAAGGAGATGTCGTACAACAACTTCACGGACACGGACGCCGCGCGCCGTGCCGCGTACGACCACGAGGACCCCTGCGTCGCGATCATCAAGCACGCCAACCCGTGCGGTATCGCGGTCGCCTCGAGCGTCGCCGAGGCGCACCGCAAGGCGCACGCCTGTGACCCGCTGTCCGCGTTCGGCGGCGTCATCGCGGTCAACAGGCCGGTGACGAAGGAGATGGCGGAGCAGGTCGCCGAGATCTTCACCGAGGTCATCGTGGCGCCGGAGTACGAGGACGGCGCGCTCGAGGCCCTCACCAAGAAGAAGAACATCCGCGTGCTGCGCGCCCACCGGGCGCCCGCCAACCCGACCGAGATCAAGCAGATCGACGGCGGCGCGCTGCTCCAGGTCACCGACCGCCTCCAGGCCGACGGCGACAACCCGAGCTCCTGGACCCTCGCCACCGGTGATGCCCTGAACGAGGGCGAGCTCGACGAGCTGGCCTTCGCCTGGCGCGCCTGCCGTGCGGTGAAGTCCAACGCGATCCTGCTGGCCAAGGACGGCGCCTCGGTCGGTGTCGGCATGGGCCAGGTCAACCGTGTCGACTCCGCGAAGCTGGCGGTCGAGCGGGCGGGCGCCGAGCGGGCCCGCGGGTCCTACGCCGCCTCGGACGCGTTCTTCCCGTTCCCCGACGGCCTGGAGATCCTCGCCGAAGCGGGCGTCAGGGCCGTGGTCCAGCCCGGCGGTTCGGTCCGCGACGAACTGGTCGTGGACGCCGCGAAGAAGGCGGGCATCACGATGTACTTCACGGGGACGCGGCACTTCTTCCACTGAGTAGTACGCGTATTCCACTGAGTAGTACGCGTACGCATACGCACGGCGGCGGCCCACCGGACCTTCCGGTGGGCCGTCGCCGTATGCCTTTGACGGGGTGTCAGCAGGTGTGTACCGCGTAGGTCACTGCGAGGGACCCCGGACGTCCACGCCGGGGAGAAACCGAACCGCTCGGTACTTCGCGGCTCAGTACTTGGGCCGGTTGAACCAGGCGTCACCGTCGGCCTTGCCGACGAACACCGCTATGAGGACCGCGAGCACGGTGTGCACCAGGCCGATGATGATGAACGGGTAGATGCCGAGGATCGCCGTGATGATGCCGAACACCAGCGTGGTGACGCGGACGCCGTTGCCGCCGTTGCCGCACTTCACGCCGAGCCAGATCGCGAGGACGCCCCAGGCCAGGATCACGATGGTCAAGCCCCACAGCGCCCCGGCCGAGTAGTCGGCGAACTGCTGGAACTGGACGTCGTCCTTGAGGGACTCGTCGTTCTTCGCGGCCGAGACGGCGAGCGCGGACACGGCGACCAGGATGGCGCCGAGTACTTGCAGACCGGCGATGACGAACAGCATCACGCGGGCGGCCTTCACCCCGCCGGGCATCACCATCGGGCCGCCGGGGTAGCCGCCGTACGGCGACTGCTGGACCGGCGGGGCCTGCGGGTAGCCGTAGCCGGGCTGCTGCGGGGCGCTCTGGGGGTAGCCGTAGCCGGGTTGGCCCTGGGGCGGGTAGCCGGACGGCTGCTGGCCCTGCGGGGGGCCGTAGGGGTTGTTCGGGTCGCCGAAACTCATGGCGGGGTTTCCTCCGTTGCGTAGTGCGGGGACGACATGCGCGGCACGACGCGGAGGAGATTTCTTCAGGAGCGGTCTGTCCCCCCGGTACTGTCCGCAACACTGTGGCGCTCATCGTTCTAAAGGCCTTGCTTACTTGTCCAGCGCCCTCACGATTGTGTTGTGCAAGTGCAACATCGCTGATCACAGGCGGAAACGAGGGAGGGGCGGGGGCGGCACAGCGGATGGACAAGGGGTCCCCGGATTGGAACCGGGGCCGGGTCATCCGCGAGGATGGGGTCATGACCGCCCAGATTCTCGATGGCAAGGCCACCGCAGCCGCGATCAAGTCCGATCTGACCGTCCGCGTGGCGGCCCTGAAGGAGAAGGGCGTCACGCCCGGCCTGGGGACCGTCCTCGTCGGTGACGATCCCGGCAGCCAGAAGTACGTCGCGGGCAAGCACCGCGACTGCGCCCAGGTCGGCATCGCCTCCATCCAGCGTGAGTTGCCCGCGACCGCCACCCAGGAGGAGATCGAGGCGGTGGTGCGCGAGCTGAACGAGGACCCGGCCTGCACCGGCTACATCGTCCAGCTCCCGCTCCCCAAGGGCATCGACGAGAACCGCATCCTGGAGCTGATGGACCCGGACAAGGACGCGGACGGACTCCACCCGATGAACCTCGGCCGCCTCGTACTGAACGAGCCGGCCCCGCTGCCCTGCACCCCCAACGGCGTCCTCACCCTCCTGCGCCGCTACGGCGTCGAGATCAAGGGCGCCGAGGTCGTGGTCGTCGGCCGCGGTGTGACCATCGGCCGCCCGATGCCGCTGCTGCTGACGCGGCGCAGTGAGAACGCGACGGTCACCCAGTGCCACACCGGCACCCGTGACCTCTCCTCCCACCTGAAGCGCGCCGACATCATCGTGGCCGCGGCCGGCTCGGCGCACCTCATCAGGGCCGAGGACGTGAAGCCGGGCGCCGCCGTCCTCGACGTCGGTGTCTCGCGCAGCGCCGAGGGCAAGATCGTCGGAGACGTCCACCCGGACGTCGCCGAGGTCGCCGCCTGGATCTCCCCGAACCCGGGCGGCGTCGGCCCGATGACCCGCGCCCAGCTGCTCGTCAACGTGGTGGAAGCGGCGGAGCGCAGTGTCGGCTGACGGCAGGTCCGAGGGCGCCGAGGCGCGCGCCGCGCGCGCCGGGCGGGGCACCGGTGCCACGCCGTCCGTACGGGACGCGGAGGCCGAGAGTGCGAGCGGCGAGCCGACCACGCTCGACGCCGTGAGCGCGCCCGACGCCGAAGGGCAGCCGCGCCGTGCCACGCGCCGGTTCCCGAAACTCACGCGGGACACCGCGCGCCCCGAGGGCGGCGGCCGGGCGGCGGCCCGGGACGCTCCGGCGCCCGCCCGTCAGTGGCCCATCCTCGCCGTGCTGTCGGCGGTCGGGCTGGGCCTGCTGCTGACCGCGCTGGACGCGTTCCGGATCGGCACGATCCTGATCGGTGCCGCGCTGCTGGCCGGCGCCGTGATGCGCTGGATGCTGCCCGACGTGGGCATGCTCGCGGTCCGCTCCCGCTTCACGGACCTGATCACGTACGGGGTGCTGGGCGTCGCCATCGTGCTGCTCGCCCTGATGGCGCAGCCCAACCCGTTGCTGGAGATCCCGTTCCTGGACGACACGCTGCACTTCACGGTCCGCTGAGTCCCGTCCGCCGTCCGCGGACATGGGCGCGACCCGTCCCCTCCCCCGAGTAAGGACGGGCCGCGGCCGGGCGGTCGGGCCGCCCGGAAGCCAACACTTCTGCACAGGGACAAGCTGTTCAACAGCCAGCAGTTCGCTGTGGCGCGGAGGTGACCGTTCCGCTACGGTGTCCGCGCCGCGCAACGGGGGCCGACCGGCGTCCCCAGGGGGCCCAGCGGGTGAGCTGAGCGCTCCCGTGATAGGTGGGGTCGGACTTGTGTTCCCCGGGTGTCGATGTCTTGACAAGTTCAGGGATTTGCACTGATCCACGCCAACAGCCCGGCTAACGTGGGCAATCGGGACGGTCCGGGACGTCCTGTACGGAGCCCGAGCGTCCGATTGGCGTGCGCGATGTCGATGGGACACTGGACCGCAGCCCAACGGGCGCGCAACGGCGCACGCCCGGCCCGAATGCTCCTGTGCGCCCCCATCCCGGGAACTGAGATCCCGACCGAGGGCATCCCTGTGGGTAGCCAGAACGGGGACTCGGCGGAGACGGGGAGGGTAGCCCCTGCTCTAACGTTTTCTGAGAGCTTGGGGGAGCCACGCGTGGGAGAACAGTCAGGCACGTACGGGGGGAAAGAAGCAGGGGGGAGCAGTAATGCCTCGTTGGAGGGCTTTGCCGGATGAACTCGATCCGCAGGTCAGGGAGTTCGCCAGCCAGCTGCGCCGGCTGGTCGACCGAAGCGGGCTGAGCATCGCCGCGGTGGCCGACCGTACGGGCTACAGCAAGACGTCCTGGGAGCGTTACCTCAACGGCCGGCTCCTAGCGCCCAAGGGCGCGATCGTCGCCCTGGCAGAGGTGACCGGGACCAATCCCATCCATCTGACCACGATGTGGGAGCTGGCCGAGCGTGCCTGGAGCCGCTCGGAGATGCGCCACGACATGACCATGGAAGCGATCCGGATCTCCCAGGCGCGCGCCGCGCTCGGGGAGTTCGGGGCGGCGCCGGCGAAGGGGAGCAACGGCAAGCAGGCCCGCAAGGGCGGCAGCGCGACCGCGACACCGGGGATCGCAGGGCCCGCGGGTGTGGCGCCGACTGTGCCGCCTCAGCCGTCCGCCACCGAGGTGGAGGACTCGTCGTACGGGGGTGGCTCACGCGGCGATTCCGGGCACGGCAGGTCCTCGTCCGGCGGCTCCTCGCCCGGGGGTTCCTCGTCCGGTGGGGCCTCGCGGGGCGGCGGCGGTTGGGGGGCTGTCGCCACACCTTCCGGCTCCGGTTCCGGTTCCGGTTCCGGTTCCGGTTCCGGTACAGGCTCCGGCTCCGGTGGCCCGGGGCAGTACGGTCCGCCGGCTCCGGTCGGGCCGGTCGGTCCTGGCGCCCCCGCCGGTGGTCCGCCGCGCGACTCCCGGCCGCGCACCGGCGCTTCGCCCGACGGGGCGCGGCGCAAGCGGCGGGTGACGATGTTCCTCGCGGGTGTCGTGGGCGCACTCGTCGTGATAGCCGCGGCCGTCTTCTTCACCGACGGCGACGACAAGAAGGAACAGGGCGCGCCTCAGACGCCGTCGACCTCCGCCGCCACCGACCCCGACCTGCCGGCCGGAGTGAAGTGCAGCGGCGACGGCTGCACCGGCAAGGACCCGGAGAACATGGGGTGCGGCGGCGAACTGGCGACGACCACGACCAGCGTCACGATCGGCACCACCCTCGTCGAGGTCCGCTACAGCAAGACCTGTGCCGCGGCCTGGGCCCGCATCACCCAGGCCGTGGCCGGTGACACGGTCGAGGTATCCGCCGGCACCGCGGCCAAGCAGACCGGCTCGGTCGACACGGACACCGACGCGTACACCCCGATGGTCGCCGTCAAGGACGCCGGCGACGCGAAGGCGTGCGCGACGCTGGCGTCGGGCCAAAAGGGGTGCACGACGTGAATTAGGGCCTGTCCGGCGGATCATGCCGCAGACGCGGGGTCTGGCACGCCCATCTGCGGCGTTGTCGTCGGTTGCCGACGCTCCGCGTCGACGCCCTCCTCCGCCTTGCAGCTACACGCACCACACCCCGCTCACCGGCACTTCGCAGGCACCGCCGCTCTCCTGCGACTTGATCGGCCGGACAGGTCCTGGGGGGCGTGTGGCCGGGGTGGGTGGAGTGGGGAGGCGCGCGGGGGTTGGCTTTTCGCCCCCGCCGCCCCTACCCGTCCCATCCTTCTGGGGCTCCGCCCCAGACCCCGCCAGGGGCGCTGCGCCCCCTGGACCCCCGCCAGGTATCCCAGCCAGTCATGGGGGTCCCCCCTGCTCGAGCGAAGCCGAGAGCTTGGGGGAGTTTGAGGACGAGGCCGTTCAGGCCGAACGGGGGTCTGGGGGCGGAGCCCCCAGGGGACGGGACGGGTAGGGGCGGCGGGGGCGAAAAATCGACCCCGGAATCGAGGAATGCCCGGCCCGCTACGGGGCAGTCGCACCGTACCCCCACGGGATCCGGTGCCGTCCCGGAGGAGCCGGAGGACTACACCGCCTCCAGGACCCCGGTACCCCTTCGGGCGGCCGTCGTGCCAACTCTCCCGGGCCGGCGGCCGCCCCTCAGGGGACTCTGTGGGGCGGGCCACACGGGACCCGGCCGACCGGGATCCCGGATGCGCGATAACCTGACGGCGAATCTCTCTTGACGCCAAGAGATCGATCATCGGTACCCCTGATCGATCATCACGGCGAACGCAAGAGACGATTCTGCACCCCGGGGCAGGGACGCCCCACCGCCAGCTGTCATACGGAGAACGCCATGACCCGCACTCCCGTGAACGTCACCGTCACCGGCGCGGCCGGCCAGATCGGTTACGCCCTGCTCTTCCGCATCGCCTCCGGCCAGCTGCTCGGCGCGGACGTGCCGGTCAAGCTGCGCCTCCTGGAGATCACCCCGGCGCTCAAGGCCGCCGAGGGCACGGCCATGGAGCTGGACGACTGCGCGTTCCCGCTGCTCCAGGGCATCGACATCTCGGACGACCCGAACGTCGCCTTCGACGGCGCCAACGTCGCCCTCCTCGTCGGCGCCCGCCCCCGCACCAAGGGCATGGAGCGCGGCGACCTGCTCTCCGCCAACGGCGGCATCTTCAAGCCGCAGGGCAAGGCCATCAACGACCACGCCGCGGACGACATCAAGGTCCTGGTCGTCGGCAACCCGGCCAACACCAACGCGCTCATCGCGCAGGCCGCCGCCCCGGACGTACCGGCCGAGCGCTTCACCGCGATGACCCGTCTGGACCACAACCGCGCGCTGACCCAGCTCGCGAAGAAGACCGGCACGACGGTCGCGGACATCAAGCGCCTCACCATCTGGGGCAACCACTCCGCCACCCAGTACCCGGACGTCTTCCACGCCACGGTCGCCGGCAAGAACGCCGCCGAGGTCGTGAACGACGAGAAGTGGCTGGCCGAGGACTTCATCCCGACCGTCGCCAAGCGCGGCGCGGCCATCATCGAGGCCCGTGGCGCGTCCTCCGCCGCCTCCGCCGCCAACGCCGCCATCGACCACGTGCACACCTGGGTCAACGGCACCGCGGACGGCGACTGGACCTCCATGGGCATCCCCTCGGACGGCTCCTACGGCGTCCCCGAGGGCATCATCTCGTCCTTCCCGGTCACCACGAAGGACGGCCGGTACGAGATCGTCCAGGGCCTGGACATCAACGAGTTCTCCCGCGCCCGCATCGACGCCTCCGTCAAGGAGCTCGAGGAGGAGCGCGACGCGGTCCGCGGCCTCGGTCTCATCTGAGCGACCGCCCCCCGCTGTTGCGTACGCAGGCCCCGTCCGGGTTTCCCGGGTGGGGCCTGCGGCGTTCCTGTGAATACAGGTGCAAGGGATGCCGCAAGCCCTCTATGCTGTGACGCTCAACACAGTAATACGCCGTGAAACAGGACAGTTCACGCCTCGGGGGAGCAGCGTTGACGCAGACGTTCCATTTACCTCAACAGCCACAACCGCCGGATGCCGGTGTGCCGCACCCGCCCGGTGTGCCGCCGGGCGCGAGTGAGGCCACCCGGCTGCTGTGCGCGGGCAGTTACCTGGACTCGGACTACCGCGACGCGGTGATCGAGGAGCTGTACGTCCACGAGGAGCGCCTCGCCGCCCCCTCGCTCGGCTACGACGCCGCGCGCGTCCTGGCCCACGCACTGCGCGCCCGCCGGATCGAACTCGGCTGGGCGGCCGGGATCCTGGGGCTGTGGGCGGTGGGCTTCCCGCTCTCCAACTACCTGCTGATCGTCCTGCTGTTCCCGTGCCTGCTGCTCGCGGCCGCCTCCTGGGTCCGTGGTAGCCAGGAACATCCCCCGTGGTACCGGAGGTTCCCCGCCTGGCAGCTGCGCTGGGCCGGACGGCTCCTGCTGCTCTACGCCGCGATCACGACGGTGCGCGCGGCCTTCGGGGCGGCGGATCAGGAAGAGCTCTACGACCTCTTCCGATCCTTCCTTCCCGACGAGCTGGCCACGGCGCTCTTCGAGAACGGCTTCAACATCAAGCCGATCCACGCCTGGGCCGCCCTGACCGTCCTGCTGCTGGTGGCGGTCTGCGTCGCCCTGCAGCGCGGCCAGTTCGCGCGGGCGCTGGCGCACGAACTGCACCCGGCGCGCTTCGGCGACATGGCCGGCGACCCGGCCGAACTCGCCGAGGGACGGCGCTTCCAGCGGCTGCGCGCACGCATCCGGGTCGAACAGAACTCGCCCCTGGTGATGTACCACGCGGCGCACCCCTTCTGCGGCGCCGGACAGGCGCACGACACCTGGAGCCTCGCCGTCGAGCTGCGGCCGGACCCGGACCGTCACGAGCCGCCGCTGCCCGTCAACAACCGGGTGATCCTCGACAAGGTCCATGAGCTGCTCGCGCAGTTGCGGCTGCCCTCGCCGCATGCCGGTGACGCGGTGCGGGACCGGCTGCGTCGGCTGGAGATCGACGAGTGCGTGTTCCTGCCGGTGGCGGGCCTGCCCCGGCGGGACCTGGCGCCGTACCACCCGGACGCGTTCCTCGTGCACCGCGCGGAGTCGGTCGAGGAGGGCGGCGAGACCCGGCGGCACTTCCTGCGGGCACGGGTCGGAGGCTGGGAGGAGGAGGTCGTCACGACCGTCTTCGTCCGCGTGCACACCCAGGGCGGCATGCTGATGCTGGAGATCGCCCCGCACGTCCTGCTGCCGGTGCGCGCCGACTTCGAGGAGGCGGACCGGATCGCCCACCAGTACCGTCACAACAGCCCGCTGGGCAAGGCGGTCTGGGCCCTGGCGCGCACCCCTCGCTCGGTGCCGCTCGCCTTCGCGACACTGGGCCGCGGGGTGGCCCTGACCTGGCGGATCCTCACCGCGGGCTATGGCGCGGCGATGCCCGACGGGCCCGCGCGCTCGGTCCGTGAACTGGGCTCGGGGGACCAGGCCTCGCTCTTCCAGGACATGGACGTCAGCCGCTATCTGAAGTCGATCCAGGACCGGGTCGCGCAGGGAGTGCGGCAGGTGCTCAAGGACGCGGGCTACCGGACCGACGAGTTCGCCCAGAAGGTCGTCAACGTGAGCGGCGGCAGCACCCTGATCGAGAACGTGCAGGGGGCGTTCGCCATCGGCGACAACAACGTCGTCACCAACAAGACGCCGAGCGCGCCCGGCGCGCCGGGTACGGCGGGAGTGGATGGAAATGGCTGACGAGGAGGGCGCCGGAAGGGGCTCCATCAACATCAGCGGTGTGAGCGGCGCCTTCGCGATCGGCGACGGGAACAGCGTCGTCAATCAGTCCGGCGCCGGCCTGCCGCAACGGGACCCCGCGCAGGAGGAGTTGCTGCGGCGGGTCCGCGAACTCCGGGCCGACCTGGAGCGGCTGGTCGCCAGCAGCCAGACGGCCGAGCTGGACGCCGAACTCGCCGGGGCGCAGGCCGAGATCGAGGAGTCGGGCCGGGCCGGTCAGGGGCGTCTCGCCCGGATCCGGCAGGCCCTCACGGACGCGGGCGCGCTGACCGGGCTGTTGGCTTCGGCAGGCGCGGTGGCCGAGTCCGTCGCCGCGCTGCTGGGGAGCTGACCGTGGCCGGTGAGGGCGAGGTCCACTGGAACTCGGAGACACAGAGCTGGGAGACGGGCGCGGGACCGGCCCGCTACACCCCGCCGCCTCCGCCGCGGCCGGCCTTCGAGCCGGTACTTCCGCCGGGTCCGGCTCCTGGCCCCGGCCCTGCTGACCTGAGCGGGCAGTACCTGATTCCCGGACCCGGACCGGGCGGCGACCCCGGCCCGGGTCCGCGCCCGACGACGAGGAAATGGGTCGCGGTGCTGACCGCCGCCCTGCTCGTCGGCGCGGCGGCGGGATTCGGCGGCTGGTACGCGTCGAAGGGGGACGGCGGCGGTACGCACAAGGATGACGCCCGTACCAAGGTGTCCACCGCCCCCACCACCCCGAGCACCTCCGAGTCCGCGCCCACACCCACCCCGAACCTGGACGAGACGTCCGCGTCCCCCTCGGAAAGTGCCCTCCCGGCGGGATACCGGTCGGTCTCGACCGGGGAGTTCGACATGGTCGTACCGGAGGACTGGGAGCCGGATGCGGAGGAGGGCCAGAACGGCGTCATGATCTACTACTTCAGGGAATCGGGCGGCGGCCCCCGCTATCTCCAGGTCTTCCGGGTCAGCGAGGCCGACCCCACCCCGCGCGGCACGCTCACGGCGGCCGAGGCGGACCTGAAGAAGCGGCTGCCGGACTATCACCGCAACAGCCTCGAAGCCGTCGCCGACGACCGGGGCGAGGCCGCCGAGCTCGACTACACCCACTCGAGTGAGAAGTGGGGCGTGGGGCTGCGCACCCTGGACCGGGTCATCCACGCCGACGACAACCAGCTGTACGCCGTTCTCACCGCGGGACCGGCCGACGCGTGGCCCGAGCAGCAGGAGATCCAGGACGCGGCCGTACGGTCGTTCTGCCTGACCGGGGCCTGCTGAAACGGGCACGACGAAAGAGGAGTGGCGCAGCGCCCCGCCCGCCACGGGATACGCGTGAGTTCCCTTACTTGTGCTGCCCCGCCGTGTAGTGGCCGGGCACCAGTCGGCAGGTCACGCCGAACCGGTTCCACGCGTTGATCACCGTGATCGCGGCGATCAGCTGCGCCAGCTCGGCCTCCTCGAAGTACTTGGCGGCGTGCTCGTAGACCTCGTCCGGCACGAACCCGTCGGTCAGGACGGTCACCGCTTCCGTCAGCTCGATCGCCGCGAGCTCCTTGCCGGTGTAGAAGTGCTTCGACTCCTCCCAGGCGCTGAGCTGCACGATCCGCTCGACGCTCTCGCCCGCCGCGAGCGCGTCCTTGGTGTGCATGTCGAGGCAGAAGGCGCAGTGGTTGAGCTGGGAGGCGCGGATCTTCACCAGCTCCAGGAGCACGGGGTCCACACCCCGCCGGGCCGCCACGTCGAGTCTGACCATCGCCTTGTAGACGTCGGGGGCGAGCTCGGCCCAGTTCAGGCGCGGGGTGGGCTCGGGGGTGTACGCGGAGTTCTTGTCGTTGTTCGTCGTCATGGTGTCGACCCTACGAGCGGAGCAGCCCAGGAGTATGGTCCATTTATATGGTGAAATCCTGGGCCACTTTGGGGGTGGACCTCCACCTGGAACTCACGGGCACCGGCGTCCGCAAAGGTCTGACGAACGCGCTCCGGGAGGCGGTCCGCAGCGGCCGGCTGGCCCCCGGCATCCGCCTTCCCTCCTCCCGCTCCCTCGCCGCCGACCTGGGCATCGCGCGCAACACGGTCGCGGACGCCTACGCGGACCTGGTGGCGGAGGGCTGGCTCACCGCGCGTCAGGGTTCGGGCACGAGCGTGGCGCAGCGCCCGATGCCGACGCGGTCCGTCACCTCGCCGCCGCATCGCCGCGTCCCGTCCGGACCGGCGTACGACCTGATGCCGGGCTCCCCGGACCTGTCCTTCTTCCCCCGTACGGCCTGGCTGAAGGCGTCCCGCCGGGCGCTGGCGACCGCCCCGCACGACGCCCTCGGCTACGGCGACCCGCGCGGCCGGGTGGAACTGCGCACCGCCCTGGCCGGTTATCTGGCCCGGGCCCGCGGAGTTCGCGCGAACCCGGAAAACATCGTCATCTGCTCCGGCTTCGCGCACGGGCTGATGCTGCTCGGCCAGGTGCTGCGGGGGCGCGGACTGAAGTCGCTGGCCGTGGAGTCGTACGGGCTCGACGTGCACTGGAGGCTCGCGGAACGGGCCGGGCTGCGGACGGTGCCGCTCGGGTTCGACGAACTGGGCACGCGTACGGAGGAGTTGGCGCCGAGTGGAGGTCCGGCCGGCGTAAGTGCGGTGCTGCTGACGCCGGCGCACCAGTTCCCGATGGGCCTACCGCTGCACCCCGACCGGCGGGCCGCGGTGGTGGACTGGGCACGGCGCGGGGACGGTCTGATCCTGGAGGACGACTACGACGGGGAGTTCCGCTACGACCGCAAGCCGGTGGGCGCCCTCCAGGGACTCGACCCCGACCATGTGGTCTACCTGGGCACGGCCAGCAAGTCCCTGGCCCCGGGCCTGCGGTTGGGCTGGCTGGTCCTGCCGCCGTCGATCGCGGCGGAGGTGCTCGCGGCGAAGGGCGGATCGGACTGGTCGTGCGGGGTGCTGGACCAGCTGACGCTGGCCGAGTTCATCGCGTCGGGCGGGTACGACCGCCACGTCCGCGCGGCCCGCCTCCACTACCGGCGCCGCCGGGACGCGCTGGTGGCGCAGCTCGCGGTACAGGCGCCCGCGGTCCGGGCGACCGGCATCGCGGCGGGTCTGCACGTGGTCCTCCGGCTGCCGCCGGGAACCGAGCGGTCGGCGCTACGGGCGGCGGCCTGGCAGAGACTGGCGGTGCACAGCCTCGACCGCTACCGCCATGCGGAGTCGACCGTCGGGCGGACGGACGCGCTGGTGGTGGGGTACGGGACACCGCCCGACCATGCATGGTCGGGGGCGTTGGACGCGTTGTGCGCGGCGTTGTCGCTCGGCGGTGCCGGCGGTGCCGACGGTGCCGGCGGTGTCGAGGACTTCGAGGAATTCGAAGATCTCAAGGATTTCATGGACAGGGGCGTCGGCGGCTCTTTTCCTGGATAGAGTCACACCATGAGCAATAGCGATTCGATATCCCGTGTGGCCCTGAAGAAGATTACCCCCGATGTGTCCGGCGCAATGGGCGCCCTGCACGGCGCCGCCGTTTCCGCGGCGCAGGACGCCAAGCTCGAACCGGAACTGCTGGAACTGATCAGGATCCGCGCCTCGCAGATCAACGGCTGCGCGTTCTGCCTCGACATGCACACGAAGGACGCCCGAGCCCAGGGCGAGGCCGAGCAGCGGCTCTACGCGCTGAACGCCTGGCGGGAGACCCCCTTCTTCACCGAACGGGAGCGCGCCGCACTGGCGTTGACCGAGGCGGTGACGCTGGTGCACGACGGACAGGTGCCGGACGCGGTCTACGCCGAGGCCGCGGAGGTCTTCGACGAGGCCCAGATCGCGGCGCTGATCTGGGTGGCCACCGTCATCAACGCGTACAACCGGACCGCGATCGCGACACGGATGGTTCCGGGCGCTTATCAGCCCGCCCGGAAGGAAAGCTGAATTTAGGCAGCAATGAGCGTGCCGGGGCGAATCGAATTCGATCCGGCACGCTTTCTCATTGGTTTTCCGGCGGTTCAGTCGAGCGGCTCCATGATGCCGTCCAGCCATTGCCGCCATTCCACGGCGCGCACCGCGGGCGCCGCCCTCATCGGCCGTTCGGACGGGCTCATCCAGCCCGTCACCGGCCGGATTCCGTGCAGCGCGTTGACCAGCCACACCTCTCGGCCGTCCAGATCGGCCAAGGTCCGCTCGCGGTGGGCGATGCGGATCCCGGACTGTCGGGCGCGGTCCTGGACGAGCCCGGCCGTCACTCCGGCCAGGACGGGCAGTTGCGGCGAGGGCAGGCACAGGGTGTCGTCCTCCCACCAGAGCAGGCTGGAGGTGGTGCCCTCCAGCACCACACCCGAGGGCGTGATCAACACCGCCTCCTCCGCGCCCTCGCCGGACGCCCGCCTGCGGACCCGGGCCAGAGTGTCCAGATCCGGTCCCTTGCGACGGGGGACCGTCCGCGGATCGAGCTGGCCCTCCGCCCAGACCCGGAGACCGGAGCCGAGCGGCGGTGCGGGCCGCAGCAGCAGTCTCAACTCCGGCTCCTGGGCTCCCGGCGCGAGTTCCACCCGGGGGAACCACTCTCCGGTGCGCGGCAGCGCGGCGGTCATGTCCTGCCAGAAGTCGACGAGCCGGCGCAGCGGGGGCCCGCCGCAGTCGCCGCAGGCCCGCAGGAAGCGTTCCCGGTGCCGTGCGAAGCCGCGCACCCGGCCGTCGCGCAGCAGCCACGAGTCCGCGACGAGCAGCCGCCCGCCCGATAGTGGGGCCGAACTCAGGCCACGGCCGGGCGACCACGCCAACAGCCCCTCCGCAATCGCCGGTTGTGTCACCAAGAGCTCCTTTCGGTACGTGCGGTTCAGTACTTCCGGCCCGCCACGGCCGCGGCCCCGTGCCGGGGCCCGTACGGTGCGTGCTCCAGCCAGGACCCGCACCACGGCAGCACGGGCGCGAGGGCCGCCGCCGCGCGCTGCTTGACGCGGACGATCCGGCGCCGCGGCCGCAGGTGATCCAGAGCGATACCGGCGGCGGCGCTGTTGAACAGGGCCGCCGCGCGCCGGACGTCGGCGAACTCGGCGACCTCCTCCGTCGTCCCCGCGGCGACGGCCCGCGCCGCGGCCGCAGCGTCCGCGATCCCGCTGTTCATGCCGCGGGCGCCGAAGGGCGGGAACAGATGGGCCGCCTCGCCGACGAGCAGCACGCGGCGGTGCGGATCGGTGAACGAGGCCGCGACCTTGCGCAGGAAGCGGTACGTCGACACCCACAGGACCCGCTCGCCGTACCCCTCGCCCACGACCGACGGCAGCCATTCCCGTACGGCCTCCTCGGTCCCGTACGCCTCCTGCGCGTCGTCGTCCCGGCACTGGAGGTCGACCTGGAAGCCCCCGGTGAACGGCACCCGCATCACGCTGCGTCCGTCCGCCCCCGGATGCTCGTAGTGGAAGACCCGCTCCAGTGGCAGCTCGGCGCCCGGGATGTCGGCGACGTCCACGACGACGTGGAACCCCTCCGCGTGCGTGCCCTCCATGGCGATGCCCAGTTCGCGCCGGACGGTCGAGCGGGCGCCGTCAGCGGCGACGGCATGGGTGCCGGTCCAGAAGCGTCCGTCCCCGTCGGTCAAGGTGACCTCCGTCGGCGTGACGATCAACCCCTCCACCCGGACGCCCCAGACGAACTCCACCCCGGCGGCTTCGCAGGCAGTGCGCAGGAAGCGCTCCGTGTCCACCTGACGCAGGCTGGTGAAGGGCGGGGTGCCGGAACCGGACGGTGGAGGGAAGGTGCGGGAGTACACCTCGCGGCCCCGGTACAGGGTCCGTCTGGTGTGCCAGGTGCGTCCGTACGCCGTGATGTCGGCGGCGAGTCCCGGGCGCATCCCGTCGAGCAGCCGGAGGGTCTCGCGGTGCACGAACAGGGCGCGGCTGCCGGGCCGTTCACGCTCCTGCGGGTCCGCTTCCAGGAGGACGACGGGGAGGCCCTGGGCGCGCAGGCCCAGCGCCGCCGACAGGCCGACGGGGCCGGCACCCACGACGAGGACCGGCTGCTCGCGATCGGGCGCCGGTGACTCGTCGCCGTCGGTGGCCGGGTTCACGCGCGGGCGCTCTCGGTGAGCATGCGGGTGATCTCCACCCGCTTCACTTTCCATGTCGCCGTCATCGGCAGCACCTCGAACCGCCACTGGCGAGGCTCGGCCAGCGGAGGCAGGCCGGCGGTGGCCTCCTGCCAGCGCGCGGGGTCCAGGGGCCGTTCGCCCCGCACACACACCACCGGCACCGCTTCGCCGTCCGCGCCGGGCACGATGACGACCTCGCGCAGCTCGTCGAGCCGGGACATGAGCGTGTCCTCGACCTCGAGATTGCTGTGCACCGAGTCGATCTGATCGATCTCGCGGTCGATCAGATACAGGGCGCCCAGGCGGCTCCGGTACCCCATGTCGCCCATTTCCCACCAGCCGTCACCGTCGAGCTGGCGCTGGTACTGCTCCCGGGCGCCCAGGTAGGTGAGGATGCGGCCCCTGGTGCGGGCCTCGATCCGGCCGGGCTCCCCGGGGCGAGCCCGCCTGCCGGAGTCGTCCGTGACCCGGACCCGGGTGAAGCCGGGGATGCCGATGCCGACCCGGCGGCCGTCCGCACGCGCCGCGGTGCGCCGGGTGAACCACTGGAACGCGACCGGGCCCGTCTCGCTCTGCCCGTACAGCTGGATCAGCCAGGGCGCGCGGCGCCGCGACGCGCCGAGCAGTCGCCGTACGGTGCGCGGATGGATCGCGTCGAACGTGGAGCCGTACGAGCGGACCCGGGACAGCGGTGCGCCGGGTGCGTCGGCCAGCTCCTCCCACAGCACGAACGTGTTGGGGTGGGTCTCGACGATGCCGGGGCGGTGCCGGGTCAGCAGCGGTCCCACCGTGGCGGGGTCCGGGTCGGTGATCAGCACGAGCGGGCTGCCGAAGCGCAGCAGGACGCCGAGCAGGTGATAGAAGCGCGAGTGCACGAACGACATGTGCAGCGCGGCGGTCTCGCCGCGGGTGGGCCAGCCCATGGCCTGCTGCGGTACGAGCCGGTTCCACATGGTGTTCGGGCAGTGCACGGCGAGCTTGGGGACGCCGGTGGTGCCCGAGCTGTGGGTGATCAGGGCGGGGTCTCGGGGGTGGAGCCGTACGGGCGAGGGAGGTTCGGCGCCGGCGTACTTCTCCAGGGGGACGGCCCCGGGCGCGTCGTCCACGGAGAGTGTCTGCCGTACGAGCGCGGAGACGTCGACGTCCGTCAGCGGGCCGTCCAGTTTCGCTCTGTCGGTGATCAGCCAGGGCTGGTGCAGCCGTTCGAGGAGCTGCCCGACCACCGGTCCGGCCAGACCGGGCGACAGGAGGACGGGGACGGCGCCGATAAGCGAGACGGCGCAGGTCAGCAGCATGATGTCGACGTTGTCCGTCTTGTGGACGACCACCTGCTCGGAGGGCCGGACCCCGGCCTCCCACAGTCGGCCGGAGAGTTCCTCCACCACGTCGGCCAGTACCGGATAGCTGAGGTCGACCCCGAGATCGGGATCGACGTCCAGCGGCCGGTCCAGGGTGACGAAGACGGCTCCGTGACGGTCCGCCGCCCGGCGGAACATCGGGCCCAGATAGAAACCGCGGTCGGCGAGCAGGGGGTGCGCCGGCTGGTGCTGTCGCATGTGCCCGTTCCTTTCTGAGAGGGGTCCGGCAAGGGGTTCTGCGAGGGGGGTGGTCCTGGTCACCAGGCGCCCTGCCGGACGAGGTGGCGGCGGAGCTTTCCGGTCGGAGTGCGGGGCAGGGACGGGACGAAGCTGACGGATCTGGGGACCTTGAACGAGGCGAGGTGCTCGCGTGCCAGGCGCACGAGGTCGGCCTCCAGACCGGCGGGCAACGGCGTGACGGGGACGACGAAGGCCCGCAGCCGGCTGAAGCCGTGCCCGTCGAGGAAGGCCGCGACCGCGACCTCCCGCACCGCCGGATGCGTCCGCAGTACGGCCTCCACCTCCAGCGGGGAGACGGTGATGCCACCGACCATCTCCATGTCGTCGACGCGGCCCAGGTGCCGGTAGGTGCCGTCCGGTTCGCGGCGGGCGCGGTCGTGGGTGGCGAGCCAGCCGCTGACCAGGGTGCGTTCCGTCTCCTCGGGGCGGTTCAGGTAGCCGGGTGTCACCGTCGGTCCGCGGACCCAGAGTTCGCCCTCCGTGCCGTCCGGCACGGGTCGTCCGGCACGGTCGCGCAGTTCCACCTCGAAGCCGGGTACCGGACGGCCGACGGTGCCCGGGCGGTGGTGCTCGAAGCTGTTGGCGCAGAACGCGTGACCGGCTTCGGTGGAGCCGATCTGCTCCAGCACCGGTGCGCCGAGCAGTTCGGTCACTCGCTGTCCGAGCTCGTCGGGCATGCCCTCACCGGCCGACACCGCGGCGCGTACGGAGGTGAAGCAGGCGGAGTGTCCGTTGCCCCGGTCGGCCACCAGGGCGGCGTACGCGGACGGCACGGAGTACAGCAGGGTCACCCGGTGCCGGGCGACGAGCTCGTCCACGGCGGCCGGGGCCGGACGGCGGTCCACCAGTACGGCGCTCGAGCCGGAGAAGAGCGGGAAGACGAAGGCGTTGCCGAATCCGTAGGCGAAGTACAGCTTCGACACCGACAGGGTGACGTCGTCCGGGGCGACTCGCAGCAGGCGTCGGCCGATGAGGTCGTGGTACGTCTTCGGGTCGGCGTGACAGTGCACGACTCCCTTGGGCCGGCCCGTGGTGCCGGAGGTGTACTGGACGTACAGGGGCGTGTGCGCGTCGACCGGGTGGGCGGTGGCCGGCTCGGCGGCGGGGGTGAGCGCGACCAGCTGATCGGCGCCGAGACGTGCCCGGTCCGCGAACCGGTCCTCCAGGCCCGGTCCGGTCACGCAGAGCACGGCCTCGGCGTCCTCGGCCATGAACGCGTGCTCGGTCGCGGGGAGTTCGGGGTTGACCAGGACCGCGACGGCCCCGAGGCGTGCGGTGGCGAGGAAGGCCGTCACCCAGGCGATGCCGTCGGGCAGCGCGAGCAGTACCCGGTCGCCGGGGCCCACGCCGTACCCGGCGAGCACGGTTGCCGCGCGGGCCGCGAGGTCGTGCACCTCACCGTGGGTCCACACCCGGTGCCCCTGGTGGAAGGCGGTCCGCTCGCTCCAACCGCGCCGCTCGACGAGGGCGGCGAGATGGGCCGAGAGGTTTCCGGGGGCGTCGGCATCGGGCGGGGGTGGTGGCAGCGTGGACCGGGGGGTTGTGGTGGACCGAGAGGTCGTCATCGGGCGGGCTCCTCGGCGGCCGTCGGGACCGGGGACTGGCCCGGGCGGGACAGTGCCGTGGCGCAGTCCTGATGGGCCCGCATCTGCGCCGCCGTCTTCAGCAGCATCTCGTCGTACTCCGCGGCCGGATCGGAGTCGAGGACGATCGCGCCGCCGGCGCCCAGGTGCATCAGGCCGTCGGCGAGTACGGCGGTGCGGATGACGATGTTGAGGTCCGCGCCGCCGCTGCACCCCAGGTAGCCGAGCGCCCCGGAGTACACGCCGCGCGCCTCGGTCTCCAGGGAGTCGATGATCTCCATGGTGCGGAGCTTCGGCGCGCCGGTCATCGAACCGCCGGGGAAGCAGGCACGGACGCAGTCCACCGCGTCCGTGCCCTCGCGCAGCCTGCCCTCGACGGTGGAGACGAGCTGGTGGACGGTGGCGTACGTCTCGGTGGCCATCAGTCGGGAGACACGCACCGTGCCGGTCCGGCAGACCCGGCCGAGGTCGTTGCGGAGCAGGTCGACGATCATCAGGTTCTCGGCGCGCGTCTTGGCGTCCGCCGCCAGCGCGTCCCGCAGCCGGGCGTCCTCCTGGGGACCGTCGCCGCGGGGCGCGGTGCCCTTGATGGGCCTGGCCTCGGCGAGGCCGTCCCGGGTGATCCGCAGAAAACGCTCGGGGGACGCGCCCGCCACCTCGACCTCCCCGAACCTCAGAAACGCCGCGTACGGCGCCGGGTTGACGCGCCGCAGCACCCGGTAGAAGTCGTACGCGTCCGGCGGGGCGGGCAGCCGGGCGGCGTTGGTCAGGCAGATCTCGTAGCTGGTGCCCGCCCTGAGCTCGCGTCCGCAGGCCTCGATGTCCGCGAGGTACGTCGCCCGGTCGCGGACCAGCCACGGCTCGGCGGCGTCGAGGTCCGGCTCGGCCGGTAAGGGCAGCGTCGGCCGGTCCGTGGTGACGAAGGTGAGCTGGGCCAGCGCCGCCTCGAGCCAGTCGGTGGCCTCGCGGGTGGCCGCCGGGGTGTCCTCGGCGAGGCAGACGGCGTAGGTGAAGCCTTCCTGGTGGTCCACCGCGATCAGCCGGTCGGCGAACAGCCAGCACGCGTCGGGGGTTTCGGCCCGGTGGCGGTTCGGTGCGTGCGTGCCGCAGTCGGCCTTCATCTCGTAGCCGAAGTAGCCGACGTATCCGCCGGTGAAGTCGAAGGGCAGCCCGGTGGCGTCCACCTGGCGGTTCGCCAACTGCCGCTTGAGGTAGTCGAAGACGCTCGCCCGGACCTTGCGCGGGGGACGCCCGGCCCGCTCGATCTCGCAGTGGCCGGCCGTGACGTCGTAGCGGACGAACTCGGAGAGCGGGCCACTGCCGTCGCCGAAGAACGAGAAACGGGACCGGCCCTCCTCGACCAGCGAGCTGTCCAGCCAGAACGCCCGCGGCGCGGCGGCGTACATGCGGGTGAAGGCGGCCTCCGCGTCGACCGCGGTGGCGATGCGGCGGGTGTGCAGGCGGTAGGCGGGGCGGGCGACGGTCCGCGGGGAGTGCGCGGAGCGGACGGCTCCCGCGGGGCGGGGGATCGCCGCCGCGGACGGGGTGACCGCGGTGTTCTTCGTACGCGGCTTGCGGGCCCGTTCCGCCGTGAGGTTGCGGAAGTTCATGAGCATCCGGTGGCCGTAGTCGGTGAGGACGGACTCCGGGTGGAACTGCACCCCCCACAGCGGCCGGGTGCGGTGCCGCAGCCCCATCAGAACGCCGTCCTCGGCCCAGGCGGTGGCCTCGAGCGTTTCGGGGAGCGGCTCGGGCACCGACAGCGAGTGGTAGCGGACCGCGGTGAAGTTCTGCGGCAGCCCCTGGAACAGGTCCCGCTCGTCGTGCCGGATCGTGGACAGATGCCCGTGCCGGGGCTCGGGGGCGGGCGTCACCCGGCCCTGCTCCCCGAGGGCGATGCCCTGATGCCCGAGGCAGACGCCGAGTACGGGGATCGCGGACTCGGCGATCACTCTGGCACTGATCCCGAAGTCGCGTGTTGCGGCCGGGTGTCCCGGTCCCGGCGACACGACCACATTGTCGAATTCCCGGAGAGTCGCGAGATCCGGAATTCTGTCGGGCGGGGCATCGTTCAGGATTACCACCGGTTCCTCGCCGTTGACCTCGGCAATCAGCTGGAACAGGTTGTATGTGTACGAGTCGTAATTGTCGATGAGCAGGGTCTTCACCCGCCCACCTCCCTTTGGTCGTTCTCTGGCCTACGCGGTCCGTCTCTTGTGTCGTCCACGGAGTGCCTGGAGCGGTGGGTACAGCCACTTCTTGAAGAAACGCTGGAGGCGCGGCATGAGAATCCAGGTGACGAGAGCCGTCACGCACAGGCACAACAGCAGAGTACGGATGAGCGGATTGAGGCCGCCCAGATAGGGGAGCACGGTCAGATTGAACAGGAGCACCGGCGGGAATACCGCGCTCATATTCACGAACCAGAGCTTCCATTTCGATGGAGGGCGCGGTGCGGCGGATGCGGCCGGCGTGGTGGTCTGGGAATCGAACCACGCCTTCGAACCCTGCACGCTCCTGCGTCCCGTCTCCCGGGCGAACCCCTGCGTCCGGGCCTCCCACTGCGCCCGGGTGATCGAGTTCTCCCAGTTCTGGGCCGAATCCTCGCTGTCGAAGCGGTAGAGCACATGCCACTCCGCCTCTCCGTCGGCAAGTACGCCACCTCCCAGGAAGCCCGGTTGCTGGGAGCCGGCCCGTAGTGCGGCCCACCCCCAGGAGTGGAAGTCGGTCTCGCGGCCCGGGATCACGTGATACGCCACCGTGACGGTAACGGGATTCCTGGTCACCCCACCGAATACGGGAAGAGTGGCTGCCCCGTTCAAATCTTCAACGAAGTTTTTCGACGGCCCTGTTGCCTGCCTGGTCGCCTTGTCCGCTTGCCCTGCCCGACCGTCCGCAACGTGACCTTTTGTTGGCTTTTTGGCTGCCTTGGCACCCTCTGTCGAGCGATACTCCGGGTAACCTTTCTGGAATTCCTGAAAGTGCTTGCCGGGGAAGCGGCTAAAGCTGCACGATCGCCATCCGCCCCGAAAATGTGGCGACGGAAAGAGTTGTGAAGGTTCCGTAAAGGAGATCCATGTCCAGGTACGACTGGAATCTGACCAATGAAGGAATCGAGCGGGCGCGTTCCGTGATCGAACCCGCCCGGAAAGAAGTGACCGCCCATCCGATTTACCAGCGGATAAACAGCCGGGAGCGCATGGCGACATTCATGGCGCACCATGTGTTCGCGGTGTGGGACTTCATGTCCCTGCTCAAGTCCCTGCAACGGGAACTGACCTGCGTCGACGTCCCTTGGGTGCCGCGCGGCTCGCCGGTGGGCCGACGGCTGATCAACGACATCGTGCTGGTCGAGGAGAGCGACGAGCTGAACGGCGGCTTCACCAGCCACTTCGAGCTGTACCGCGCCGGCATGACCGAGGCGGCGGCCGACACGACCCGGATCGACACCTTCCTCGCCCTGATCGCGGAGGGCCATGATGTGCCGTCGGCGCTGCGCGTCGCCCAAGTGCCCGGCCCGGCCGCCGAGTTCGTCGGCACGACCTTCGGGATCATCGCCGACCGGCCACTGCACTGCCGGGCGGCCGCCTTCGCCTTCTCCCGGGAGGATCTCATCCCGGACATGTTCGACCAGGTCATCAAGAAGGAAGGAACCGACCGCTTCCCGCTCTTCTGCGACTACCTCGCCCGTCACATCGAGGTCGACGGCGAGGAGCACACCCCCATGGCCATGCAGATGGTGGCCGACCTCTGCGGCACGGACGACGCCCGCTGGCAGGAGGCCGTCGAAACGGCCACGCTGGCGCTGGAGGCCAGGTCTCGTTTGTGGGACGGCATTGTGGAGGCGATGGTCTGACGTGAGTGCCGAGGGCCGAGTTCGTGACTGCCGAGGCGTGGGTCTCGGGCCCGGGCGGCGTCAATTCAGCCCGTCCGGCGCTTGAGGGCAAGGCCGCTCAGGCCGAACGGGGGGCTGGGGGCGGAGCCTCCGGGAACGGGACAGGAATGGGGCAGGGATGGGATGGGGCGGGTAGGGGCGGCGGGGGTGAAATCACCCGACCGAGCCACGACACCCCCGTCAAGTCACCTCGCCCTCCACCGGCGCCTCACCGAACCGGGCCAAGGCCAAGGCCCCCACCACCGCCACCACAAACCCCAGCACCGCCAGCCACCCCAAACCCTCCCGCGTACGATCCCCCAGCCACAGCACCCCGATCAGTGCCGGCCCGATCGTCTCGCCGATCACCATTCCCGCCGTCGCCACCGTCACATCCCCCCGCTGCAACGCCGACGTCAGCAACAAAAACGCGGCCCCACCCCCGACCAGCACCGCATACGTCGCAGGATTGCGCACCAGCGCCCCCAGTGCGAGCTCGTCGATCAGCCGCACCGACACCTCGACCACCCCGAACCCGATCCCCGCACCCAACCCCAGCGTCAACGCCCGCCCCCGCCCCGGCCAACGCCCGGCCACCGCCCCGAGGACCAGCACAGCCACGGCGGTCCCCAACATCGCGTACTTCAGCGTCGTCGACCCCGCCTGTTCCCCCTCCTCCCCGGACGCCAGCCCGAGCATCCCCAGCCCCGCGCACACCACCCCCACCGCGGCCCACTCCACCCGCTCAACCGCACCCGCAACAGCCACGAGGCCACCACCGCCGTCACCGCGAGGCTCGCCGCCAGCGCCGCTCCCACCGTGTAGAGGGGAATGGACCGCAGCGCCGCGATCTGCAACAGGAAGCCCAGCCCGTCCAGCGCCAGCCCTGCGAGATACCGCCACTCCCGCAGTGCCCGGAGCAGCGGCGCGGCGTCCCCGACCGCGCTCCCGACCGCACCCCCGTCCCCGCCCCCGCCGCCGGTGTCGGCCGCAGCCCGCGCGGCGATGGCCTGCAACACCGTCGCCGTACCGAAACAGACCGCCGCACCAAGTGCGCACATCATCCCAAAGAGCACAAAGTGACTGTAGGGGAGGCAGGATCGCCGGGGGGCCGCTGCGCGTTTGTCGTAGGCGCTCTCTAATCTGATCGCTTGCGACAAGTGATACGAATTACTTGATCGCTTGTGGCGAGCGAGATGAACTAGCGAGATGAACTTCTGATCGCTTCCGACGGGCGAGGCGAACTGAAGCGGGACAACAGGACAACGGGGGAACGAACATGGCAGACGCGCGACGGCAACTGCGCTCGGGCACGGTCGTACTCGGCGGCATGGGACTCCTCGCGGTGACCCTCACCGCCTGCTCCTCGGACCCGGACAAGCGCTGCGTGGACCGCGACAGCTACAACGCCACCAAGGGCTACGAGGTCGTCGCGGACAAGAACTGCAAGTCCACCAAGACCTCCGCCAACGGCTCCTGGTACTACGGCGGCAAGAAGAAGAGCGGCTGGATCGACGGCGGGTCCTTCACCAAGCCGGGCAAGGGGTCCGGCGGCAGCACCAGCGACAGCAGCGTCGATCGCAACGGTTTCGGCAGCGGCAGCGGCAGCTCCGGCGGCTGAGCGACCCGGACCCCGATCGGACACGTACGCCGTGGAACGCCGAACCATCGAGCCCCGTGACGGCTGGCAGCAGACCGTCGAGCAGCAGGGCCTCATCTACCCCCTCACCCGCTACCCGGACGACTCGCTGCGCCCCTACTGGGACGAGAGCGCCTACTACGCCTTCTCGCTTCCCGAGGTGGAGGCTCTGGAGGAGGTCGTCGAGGACCTGCACCGCATGTGCCTGGCGGCAGCCGAGCACATCGTCACCGCGGACCGCTTCGCCGACCTCGGCATCACCGACCTCCGTCTGCGCGAACTCATCGCCGAAGCCTGGCACCGCCGTGCCGAACTCCCCTCCGTCTATGGCCGGTTCGACCTGCGCTACGACGGCACCGGCCCGGCCAAGCTCCTGGAGTACAACGCCGACACCCCGACCTCCCTCGTCGAGGCCGCCGGCCCCCAGTGGTTCTGGATGGAGGACCGCTTCCCGGGCGCCGACCAGTGGAACTCCCTCCATGAACGCCTCGTCGCCGCCTGGAAGAAGCAGGCGTCGCTCCTCCCGCCGGGCAGCCCCCTCTACTTCGCGCACTCCGTCGCCGACGAACTCGGCGAGGACCTGATGACGGTCGCCTATCTGAAGGAGACCGCCGAGCAGGCCGGCCTCGACACGGACTGGATCTCGATGGAGGAGATCGGCTGGGACCCGCTGTCCGGCCGCTTCGTCGACAACCAGCTCCACTTCATCCGCAGCTGCTTCAAGCTCTACCCCTGGGAATGGCTCACCTCCGACCGCTTCGCCGACCACGTCCTGAACACCCTCGACAACGGAGGCGGCACGGGTACGACGATGTGGATCGAGCCCGCCTGGAAGATGCTCCTCTCCAACAAGGCCCTCCTCGCCATCCTCTGGGAGCTGTATCCCGGCCACCCGAACCTCCTCCCCGCCCACCTCGACGGCCCGAGGGAGCTGGCCAGGACGACGGGGTACGTCGCCAAGCCGCTTCTCGGCCGCGAGGGCGCCGGTGTCACCGTCCACGAACCCGGCGCAGCCCCCCTCGTACGTGACGAACCCTGCTGCTACCAGGAGTTGGCCCCCCTGCCTTCCTTCGACGGCAACCGCGTCGTCCTCGGCGCCTGGGTCGTCGAGGGCGAGTCGGCGGGTCTCGGCATCCGCGAGTCGTCCGGCCTGATCACGGACGAGTACGCCCGCTTTCTGCCCCACGTGATCGTCTGACGACTGGTCCGACGGACAGCCCTTAGACCCCGAGCACCCCTCTCAGCTGAGCCAGCCCCCAGTCGAGGTCCTCCTTGCTGATGACCAGGGGCGGGGCGATCCGGATCGTGACGCCGTGGGTGTCCTTGACGAGGACGCCCCGGTCCATCAGCTTCTCGGAGATCTCCCGTCCCGTGCCGTACGCCGGGGCGATGTCGACGCCTGCCCACAGCCCCCGCCCGCGCACCCCGGTGACATGGCCCGAGCCCGTCAACAGGCCCAGCTCATGGTGCAGATGCTCGCCGAGCTCGGCGGCCCGCCGCTGGAACTCGCCCGACCGCAGCATCGCGATCACCTCGAGCGCCACCGCGCATGCCAGCGGATTCCCCCCGAACGTCGAACCGTGCTCCCCCGGCCGGAACACCCCGAGCACCTCCTGGTCGGCCACCACCGCCGACACCGGAACGACCCCGCCTCCCAGCGCCTTGCCCAGCACATACACATCCGGCACGACTCCCTCGTGCTCACACGCGAAGGTCTTCCCTGTCCTGCCGAGACCCGACTGGATCTCGTCCGCGATGAACAGCACATTCCGCTCCCGCGTCACCTCCCGTACACCCTGGAGATAACCGTGCGGCGGCACCAGCACCCCCGCCTCGCCCTGAATCGGCTCAAGCAGCACGGCGACCGTGTTCTCGCTGAGCGCCGCCCGCATCGCGGTCAGGTCCCCATACGGCACGATCTCGAACCCCGGCGTGTACGGCCCGAAGTCCGCCCGCGCCTCCGGGTCCGTGGAGAAACTGATGATCGTGGTCGTACGGCCGTGGAAGTTGTTGCCCGCGACCACGATCTTCGCCATTTCCGCGGGCACGCCCTTGACCCGGTACCCCCACTTCCGGGCCGTCTTGACCGCGCTCTCCACCGCCTCCGCGCCCGTGTTCATCGGCAGCACCATCTCCTTGCCGCACAACGCCGCCAGCTCTCGGCAGAAGTCCGCGAACCGGTCGTGATGGAAGGCACGCGACGTCAGCGTCACCCGCTCCAGCTGCGCTTTCGCCGCCTCGATCAGCCGCCGGTTGCCATGGCCGAAATTCAGCGCCGAGTATCCGGCCAGCATGTCGAGGAAGCGGCGCCCCTCGACATCCGTCATCCAGGCGCCGTCCGCCGTCGCCACGACGACCGGCAGCGGGTGGTAGTTGTGCGCGCTGTGCGCATCAGCCGACGTGATGAACGCCTGTGTCGTCTCCGTAGCGGTCACGGGATCTCCGTTTCTTGGGGACCAGCACGGGGGCGTCTTCCCGAGCTCGGGGGAGCACCCCGCCGGTGGGTGGTGCTTGTGGCCTCTTTCCTATCGTCGCTCGCATGGCGGACTGGGGAACCCGGCGATCCGGCGTGCCCGGTAGGCTGAGCGGCGGGGCCGTGACTGGCGCGCTGGGATGGGACCGACCATCGGGGAGCGGCCTCTGAACTGTGTGCCGTGCGCCTGGGCCGAACCGTGAATCGTGATCGCTGAACGCCACGCCGTCCGGAGGCCGACATGCCCGAGCAGCCCCTCTCCACCGAATCCACCGCCTTCCGCAGCGCCCTCGACGTGATCCGGGCCGTGGAGCCCCGCGTCGCCGACGCCATCGGCCAGGAAGTCGCCGACCAGCGCGCCATGCTCAAACTCATCGCGTCCGAGAACTACGCCTCCCCGGCCACCCTCCTGGCCATGGGCAACTGGTTCAGCGACAAGTACGCCGAGGGCACCGTCGGCCGCCGCTTCTACGCCGGCTGTCGCAACGTCGACACCGTCGAGGCCCTGGCCGCCGAGCACGCCCGCGAACTCTTCGGTGCCGAGCACGCCTACGCCCAGCCGCATTCCGGTATCGACGCCAACCTCGTCGCCTTCTGGGCCGTCCTTGCCGCCCGCGTCGAGGCCCCTGCCCTGGAGCGGGCCGGCGTCCGCAACGTCAACGACCTCTCCGAGGCCGACTGGGCCGAGCTGCGTCAGGCCTTCGGCAACCAGCGCATGCTCGGCATGTCCCTGGACGCCGGCGGCCACCTCACCCACGGCTTCCGCCCGAACATCTCCGGCAAGATGTTCAACCAGCGCTCCTACGGCACCGACCCCGCCACCGGCCTCATCGACTACGAGGCCCTGCGCACCTCCGCCCGTGAGTTCAAGCCCCTGATCCTCGTCGCCGGCTACTCCGCCTACCCCCGCCTGGTGAACTTCCGCATCATGCGGGAGATCGCCGACGAGGTCGGCGCCACCCTCATGGTCGACATGGCCCACTTCGCCGGTCTCGTCGCCGGCAAGGTCCTCACCGGCGACTTCGACCCGATCCCGCACGCCCAGATCGTCACCACCACCACGCACAAGTCGCTGCGCGGCCCGCGCGGCGGCATGGTGCTGTGCGACGAGACCCTCGCCGAGCAGGTCGACCGCGGCTGCCCGATGGTCCTCGGTGGCCCCCTTCCTCATGTCATGGCCGCCAAGGCCGTCGCGCTCGCCGAGGCCCGCCGCCCCGAGTTCCGCGACTACGCCCAGGCCGTCGTCGACAACTCGCGCGCCCTCGCCGAGGGCCTGATGCGCCGCGGCGCCACGCTGGTCACCGGCGGCACCGACAACCACCTCAACCTGATCGACGTCGCCTCCTCCTACGGCCTCACCGGCCGCCAGGCCGAGTCCGCACTGCTCGACTCGGGCATCGTCACCAACCGCAACGCCATCCCCGCCGACCCCAACGGCGCCTGGTACACCTCCGGCATCCGCATCGGCACGCCCGCGCTGACCACCCGTGGTCTGGGCACGGCCGAGATGGACGAGATCGCCGCTCTGATCGACCGCGTCCTCACCGCCGCCGAGCCCGGCACCACCGCCAAGGGCGCCCCGTCCAAGGCCCAGCACGTCCTGGACCCGAAGATCTCCGATGAGATCTCCCACCGCGCGACCGACCTGCTCACCGGCTTCCCGCTCTACCCGGAGATCGACCTCGGCTGACCCCCCCCGACGGGGCTACAAGTCGATCAGCTCCTGTCGTGGTTCCCGCGGCGGTCCGGCAGCTTCACGCCGGGGCCGCCGCGCGGCGTATCACAAGGGTGTCGCCGACGCCGAGGGCCAGACCTGCCGCCAGTCCGGGTATCGCCCACCGTGCACGCTCCTCCGCATCCGGTTTCGAGGCGGCCACCGAGTCGCTCCCGGAGCCGAACAGGTCCCTGCGCCCCGCCAGCTCGTTGAACACCGAGCGCGGCGCGCGATGCCAGCGGATGTCGTCGTCCTCCACGTCGGGTGAAGGATCCGACCGCACCCAGGGCATGCCGTCCGCCGCGAGGAACACCTGGTCCTGACGCTCGATGGCGACATCGCCACCCGGCGCCCTGCTGGTCACCGGCCAGCCCCCGACCCCGGTCAGCCCCCAGATCACGGTGGCCAGCACCTTTGGGTGGCGGCCCTCCACCCAGGCCTCGGGCACCCTCTCCGTCCCGGTGTATCTGGGCGACAGCAACCGCCAGAACCGTACGAAGTCCTCCTCCCCGGTGTGCAGGGTGGTCGTTCGCCCCGTGTCACCGGCGTCGACCAGGGCCAGATTCGGGGTGTCGGCCTTCGCGTAGGCCATGGTGTGCGCCCAGGCGTGGGCCGCTGGTGTGCCGAGTGCGGTCAGGGCGGCCGCGGAAACCACACATACAAGCAATATCACCCCTCAACTTCATCCTTCTGACCTGAAAACTCACCCATCCCCCTCGTCCGTCCAGCACCTCATACGTCCCGCAACTCCTGCCGAGGCTCCCCCTTGTGCGGCAGCCGTACCCGAGCCAGCAGAGCCCCGGCCGCCGCCCCCGGTAGCGCCCACCACCAGTCGGTGCCGTCGTCGGCCGCGGCGGCGGTCGCCGCACGGGGTTGCTCGCTGCGCGCGGGCGCGCTGGGCGTATCCTCCGTGGTCTCCCAAGGCGCCGGATAAATGGCCCCGGCACCCCCAGCCGATGACGAGCCCATCACCCCGAGCTTCTTCAACAGCGCGCGCACCTGGGCCGGATGCTCCGCCTTGTGCCAGTAGCCGTTCATCGACTGCATATTGGTCGCCGTATGTATCCACACCTCCTTGCTCCTCGGTGTGTCCGGGTATACGCGGTCGACGCGCCAAGGTGACACGTCGTGGAGCATCCACGTGACGTTGATCTGACGGCCGCCGTTGCCGCCGTCGAGCCCCGGGGGCTCCTCGCTTGTGCCCGAGCCAGGCTCGCCCAGCAGTCGCATCAGCTCCCCGTACTCCTTGTCCGAGTGGTACAGCGCCGTGGTCTCCGCGCTCTCCGGCGAGACCACCAGCACGCTCGTCGGGCCGCCGGCCATCGCGGGCGATGCCCCCAGCAGCACCGCCGAGAGGACCACCGCCAACACCCCTGTTCCCGCGAGCAGTTCACGAACCCTGCGCATCCGAGCCCCCAACCAGCCGGTCGATCTACGTGCGGCCCGCCCGCACGCCGTGTGTCACTTCTGGTACACCGCTCGACCCGCCGGGGTTCCCACTCGGCGCCGACCAAAAGTCGCGCTACCTCAGCGACTTCGCTTTCCCATTACCGCAGCGGCCACCTACCGCAGCGGCCACCTACTTCAGCGGCCACCTACTTCAACGACTTCGCGATCTCCACCGCCCGCGCCTTCGACGCCACCCCCTCGATGCGGAGGGTCACCTCATCCCCCTGCATCCACAGCAGCGTGGGCCCCGCGGTCCGCTCCGAGCGGGTGAAGCGGTCCCCGTCCGCGTCGATGAGCCAGAAGCTCAGCAGGTGCGGCTTCGCAAACCACAGCGCCGGATTGCCGTAGTCCCCGTTCCCGCCCAGCTGCACCCACTCCGGCTGCTCCCGCACCGTCTTGGAGAAACCGATGTCCAGGTGCGCCGGATACTCGTCCAGCCGGACCGTGTGCCCGTGCTCGCGCCAGCACAGGCTCACCAGGAGCCGTCCCTTCGGCTCGGGCGTCACCGTCACCGCGTCCGGCGTCCCGAGGGCGTCGGGCACGAGAGGCGCGAACCCGGCCCGCCGTTCTGCCTGCGCCGGTGTCAGCGAAGGGCCGCACCCCGGTACCCGGGCGCCTGGCGAGGGCAGCGCCGACGGGTCGTACCGCACCTCGACCCCGCCGAAGCCGAACCAGTCCACGACCGCGGCGCGCACCGGAGGCGTGAGCACGAGGACCGTCAGCACGCCGCACAGGCCCGCGGTCAGCGCGCGCCAGCGCACTCGCGCCCAGCGGCGCACCGCCCGGAGCCGCTCGCCGGGTCCCTGCGGCTCGGCCACCGGGACCGGGATCCTCTCGGCGAGTATCTGCTCCAGCACCCGCTCGACCATCGACTCGCTCCCGGCCGCCCCGGGCCGGTCCAGCGACCGCCCGAGCGCCCGCAACTCCTCCGGCAGCCGCGAGCCGCCCTCACGGGCAGGCCTGATCCGGTCACCAGACGGCTCCGTGCCCCCCGTGTCCTTCTCCTCGTACGGCTCACTCATGCTCATCACCCCCTTCCCGAGGCTCGAAGTCCGGCAGCAGGCGGCCCAGCTTGCGCAGGGCGCGGTTGAGCCGGGATTTCACCGTGCCGCGCGGCCAGCCCAGGGCCTGGGCCGTCTCTGGTTCGTCCATCTCCAGGAGATAGCGGTACGTGACGACGAGGCGGTGCTCCTCGCTCAGCTGCTCCAAGGCGGCCAGCAGTGCCGTACGGCGCTCGATCTCCAGCGCCGCGACCGCCGGATCCGCTGATTCCGGTATCAGGGGCTCCGCCTCCGCGAACGCGGCCTCCCGGCCCGCCAGCGTCCGCTGCCGCACCGCCGTCCGCACTGTGTTCCTCGTCTCATTGGCGACGATCGAGAGCAGCCACGGCTTGAATGCCGAGCCGTCCCGAAAGCGCCCCAGCGAGCAGTACGCCTTGATGAACGCCTGCTGCACCACGTCCTCCGCGTCCGCACCCGCCCCCAGTGCCCTGGCCGCTCTGATCGCGATGCCCGTATGGGCACAGCTCCGCGTACGCCTCCGGCTCACCGGCGCGTACGCGTGCGATCACCACGGCCTCGTCGACGACGATGCGGCCCCCCTCCCGCGTCCTCACACTCTTGCTACACCGCCGAAGGCCAATCGGTTCCCACCCGCGCCGCACCTGTTTCCGGACCGGCATCCGGACCGGCATCGGGACCGGCATCCGGACCTGTTTTCGGGCCGGCATCCGGACCTGTTTCCGGGCGGGCTTCCGGATCTGTTTCCGGTCAGTTCCGGACCCGGCCCCCACACCTGAGAGAATGGTGAACATGGCCTCTGATCGTCCCCGCGTGCTCTCCGGAATCCAGCCCACCGCAGGCTCGTTCCACCTCGGCAACTACCTCGGCGCCGTCCGCCAGTGGGTGGCCCTGCAGGAGTCCCACGACGCGTTCTACATGGTCGTCGACCTGCACGCGATCACCGTTCCGCAGGACCCCGCGGACCTGCGCGCCAACACCCGGCTCGCCGCCGCCCAGCTGCTCGCTGCGGGCCTCGACCCGGATCGCTGCACGCTCTTCGTCCAGAGCCACGTCCCCGAGCACGCCCAGCTCGCCTGGATCATGAACTGCCTGACCGGCTTCGGCGAGGCCTCCCGCATGACCCAGTTCAAGGACAAGTCCGCCAAGCAGGGTGCCGACCGCGCCTCCGTCGGCCTCTTCACGTACCCGATCCTGCAGGTCGCGGACATCCTGCTCTACCAGGCCAACGAGGTCCCGGTCGGCGAGGACCAGCGCCAGCACATCGAGCTCACGCGCGACCTCGCCGAGCGCTTCAACGGCCGCTTCGGTCAGACGTTCACCGTCCCGAAGCCGTACATCCTCAAGGAGACGGCGAAGATCTTCGATCTCCAGGATCCGTCGATCAAGATGAGCAAGTCGGCGTCGACCCCGAAGGGCCTCATCAATCTCCTCGACGAGCCGAAGACCACCGCCAAGAAGGTCAAGAGCGCGGTCACCGACACGGACACCGTCATCCGCTTCGACCCGGAGACCAAGCCCGGCGTCAGCAACCTGCTCTCGATCTATTCGACCCTCACCGGAGCGGGTATCACCGAACTGGAAGAGAAGTACGAGGGCAAGGGCTACGGCGCGCTGAAGACGGACCTCGCCGAGGTCATGGTCGACTTCGTGACCCCGTTCCGGGAGCGCACCCAGCAGTATCTGGACGACCCGGAGACGCTCGACTCGATCCTGGCCAAGGGAGCCGAGAAGGCACGTGCCGTCGCCGCGGAGACGCTCTCCCAGACCTACGAGAGGGTGGGCTTCCTGCCCGCCAAGCACTGACCGCCCGTAAGGCAGCCGACGACACCGTCAGTACCCCAGTCGGCACCCCAGCCAGTACCACAGTCCCTTCGTCTTCCAGTACGAGACGAGCACAACACCCGTACGACAGCCGGTACTGGGCCGCGCGGCCGTACAGTCGATAGCCGAACCAACCGAGCAGTCACCCCTGCCCGCGAAGCAACACCGACACGACGACAGGAGACGACGTGGGGACCGTAACGATCGGCGTGTCGATCGCGGTCCCGGAGCCTCACGGCAGCCTGCTCCAGGAGCGGCGCGCGGGCTTCGGCGACCCCGCGGCTTGCGGTATCCCCACCCACGTCACGCTGTTGCCGCCGACGGAGGTCGACGAGTCGGCGCTGCCCGCGGTCGAGGAGCATCTCGTCGAGGTCGCGGCCGTCGGGCGCCCCTTCCCGATGCGGCTGTCCGGGACGGGCACTTTCCGTCCGCTGTCGCCCGTCGTCTACGTGCAGGTCGTCGACGGCGCCGAGTCCTGCACCTGGCTGCAGCAGCAGGTCCGGGACGTGTCCGGACCGATGGCCCGCGAACTGAACTTCCCGTACCACCCGCACGTCACGGTGGCGCACGGCATCGACGACGCGGCGATGGACCGGGCCTACGAGGAGCTCGCCGACTACCGGGCCGAGTGGCCGTGCACCGGGTTCGCGCTCTACGAACAGGGCGCCGACGGCGTGTGGCGCAAGCTGCGCGAGTTCGTCTTCGGCGGCGCGGCCGTACCCCCACAGGCATGCGCGCCCACGGAGCACGACACCACACTGCCGACCCCCCACTAGGATCTGTCCGATCGTCAGATCGGCAGGCGCCGGAACACCGCCCGCGGTACATGCCGCAGTGCCGCCATCACCAGCCTCAGCGCCCCCGGCACCCACACCGTCTCCGAGCGTCGCCGCAGCCCCACCTCGATGGCGGTCGCGACCGCCTCCGGAGTAGTGGCCATCGGTGCCTGAGTCCGGCCTGCCGTCATCCGCGTACGGACGAAGCCGGGGCGTACGACCATCACGTGCACGCCGGTGCCGTACAGGGCATCGCCCAGGCCCTGCGCGAAGGCGTCCAGGCCCGCCTTGCTGGAGCCGTAGATGAAGTTGGAGCGGCGGGCGCGCTCACCCGCGACCGACGAGAGCACCACCAGGGAGCCGTGTCCCTGCGTCTGGAGGGCCCGCGCGCACACCAGTCCCGCGGACACCGCGCCCGTGTAGTTGGTCTGCGCGATCCGCGCCGCGGACACCGGTTCGTTCTCGTCCCGCGCCTGGTCGCCGAGTACCCCGAAGGCGAGCAACACCATGTCGAGGTCGCCCTCGGCGAAGACCTTGTCGAGCACCGTCTCGTGGGACTCGGAGTCGAGAGCGTCGAAGGCGACGGTACGGACGTCCGCGCCCAGCCTGCGCAACTGCGCGGCGTCCCTCTCCAGGGTCGGCGAGGGCCGTCCCGCGAGCCATACCGTGCGGGTGCGCCGCGCGATCAGTCGGCGTGCCGTGGCCAGCGCGATCTCGGACGTGCCGCCGAGGATCAGCAGGGACTGGGGGGCACCGAAGTCCTTCATGAGAACCACACTCCTAGGGGGCGGTGTCGGCAGGCATGACCGTGACCGTAGTGCCGACCATCGCGGCCAAGGGTGCATAACACCCCAATCTCCAAGGCCCTCGCGGCTCCTCACCGAAATGGGTGATTAATTGGAATGTCGTGATTGATCGCCGTAATTCTGTGGCCACTCCCTAGAAGGGTGGGACAGCAGGGGCAACCTTGACGGCATGCACCGTCGACTGCCGGCGGTCGGGCTCATCGGAGCGACGGTCGACGGTGAGCGGGGGGCGCATACGCCGTAGGAACGGGCGCGCCGACACCGTCCCGGGCGCCCGAATCGGCATGGCGCTCGCCACTGCCTGCGATTTTGGGGTACCCGGACCTTGGCCTTTGGAGCGCCTTCCAAGGCGTCGGCTTTTCTAGGTAAGGGCAGAGTCGGATCATGGATTGGCTGAAAAAGCTCCCCGGCGTGGGTCCCTGGGTCACCCGTCTGATGGCCACGCACGCGTGGCGGTCGTACGAGCGTCTGGACGGGGTGAAGTGGACGCGGCTCGCCGCCGCGATGACCTTCATCAGCTTCGTGGCGCTGTTCCCGCTGCTGACCGTGGCCGCCGCGATCGCCGCCGCCACTCTCTCGAGTCACCAGCAGAAAGAGCTCCAGGACAAGCTCGCGGAGCAGGTGCCGGGCATCTCCGATCAGCTGGACATCAACGCGCTGGTCCAGAACGCCGGCACCATCGGCCTCATTGCGGGCGCCGTCCTGTTGTTCACCGGCATCGGCTGGGTCGGCTCGATGCGGGACTGTCTGCGCGCGGTCTGGGAGCTGCCCGACAGCGAGGAGAACCCCGTCCTGCGCAAGCTCAAGGACGGCGGCGTCCTCGTCGGGCTCGGCGGCGCGGTGCTCGTCACCATCGCCGCCTCCACCATCGCCTCCACGACGGTGGGCTGGACGGCCCGGCAGCTCGGCATCGAAGAGCACGGCTGGGGCGGCGACCTGCTGCAGTCCGCCGCGTTCACCGTCGCCGTACTCGCCGACTTCCTGCTGCTCCTGTACATCCTGACGCTGCTGCCGGGTGTCCAGCCGCCGCACGGCCGGCTCGTCGTCGCCGCGCTGATCGGCGCCGCCGGCTTCGAGCTGCTCAAGCTGCTGCTCAGCAGCTATATGCGGGACGTCGCGTCGAAGAGCATGTACGGCGCCTTCGGTGTGCCCGTCGCGCTGCTGCTGTGGATCAACTTCACCGCGAAACTACTGCTGTTCTGCGCCGCCTGGACGGCCACGGGGTCCGACGACTCGGAGTCCCCCGAGGTCAGCGACGCCGACGCATCAGATCAGGCAGGGGCCACCGGCGGTTGACCAGGAAGACACCGGCCGCGAGCAGTACGAGCAGGCCGCCCGTGACGGCCAGGGCGATCGCGACGCCGCCCGAACCGCCCGCCGCACCGGAAGCGGCGGCGACCGGCTTCTCGGACGCCTTGCCGCCGTTGTCGTTGCCCGTGGCGTCGGCACCGGGAGTGGACGCGTTCGCGCCGGGCTGCGCGCTCGTGTCGACGCCCTTCGGTGCCACCAGCTCGCCCACCGGCTCGACCTTGTCCGCGGCCTTGAAGCCCCAGTCGAGCAGCCGCGCGGCCTCCTTGTAGACCTCGTTGTGGTCGTCCTTCTCCGGGTTCATGACCGTGACGAGCAGCACCTTGCCGTCCCGCTCGGCGACACCGGTGAAGGTGGCGCCCGCGTTGGTGGTGTTGCCGTTCTTCACGCCCGCGATGCCCTGGTACGTGGAGATGTCGGTGTCACCGGTCAGCAGCCGGTTGGTGTTCTGGATCTCGAAGGACTCGCGGGTCTTTTTGCCGCTCTTGCCCTTCTTTGTCTCGCCCGGGAAGTCTGCCCGCACGGTCGAGCAGTACTCCCGGAAGTCCTTCTTCTGCAATCCGGAGCGGGCGAACAGCGTCAGGTCGTACGCGGACGACACCTGGCCCTTCGCGTCGTAGCCGTCCGGGCTGACCACGTGCGTGTCCAGGGCCTGGAGATCCTCGGCGTGCGCCTGCATCTCCTTGACCGTCTGGTCGACGCCGCCGTTCATCGCGGACAGGACGCGCACGGCGTCGTTGCCCGAGCGCAGGAAGACGCCGAGCCACAGGTCGTGAACGGTGTACGTCTCGTCTTCCTTTATCCCCACCATGCTGGAGCCCGAGCCGATGTTCGCCAGGTCGGAGACGGCGACCTTGTGCTTGTCGGTCTTCGGGAACTTCGGCAGCACGGTGTCGGCGAAGAGCATCTTCAGGGTGCTCGCCGGGGGCAGCCGCCAGTGCGCGTTGTGGGCGGCCAGGACGTCGCCGGACTCGGCGTCGGAGACGATCCAGGACCGCGCGGTCAGGTCCTTCGGCAGTACCGGGGCGCCGGAGCCGAGGTCGACCTGGGTTCCGGCCTGGCCGAGCCGTACACCGCCCACGGTCGACATGTTCGCCGGGGGAGTGGCGCTCGGGGTCGGCGACGGCTTGTCGGCGGCGAGGACCGGCGCGGCCGTCAGCGAAACGGACAACAGGGTGGCGGATGTGACCAACAAGGAGCGCTTGACGGTCTTTTTGGAGGCGGGCACGGTCGAGAAAGTACAGGGCGCCGGTCGGGAAGTCCCATCGCCCTCGCCACCCCGGAGGCGGGGGCCGGCCGACGGCGGCGATACTGAACCCATGAAGCTCAGCCGCCCCGTCTCCTGGTTCCTGCTCGCCTTCGGGGTGTGGAGCTGGATCATCTGGATCACTTTCGTCAAAAACCTTGTCAAGGACAGCAGTGGACTCGCGTTCAATGACGCGGGTGACCCGACCGCGTACTTCTGGGTGCACCTGACACTCGCCGTCGTCTCCTTTGTCCTGGGGACGGTCGTCGGCGGCATCGGGTTCCGCGGTCTGCGCGCGTTGCGCCGGAAGCCGTAACGGGAAGCCGTAGCCGGTAGCCGGAAGCCGGAAGCCGTAACAGGAAAACTGGCAGAGGGAAGAGTGGGGGGTACGGGCATCATGGTCATCGTCTTCGTGCTGGTGGGCCTGACGGTCCTGGCCGCGTTCGCGGGACTGCACTGGTACGTGTGGCGACGCCTGGTGCGTGACACCACGTCCGGTCCCGGGTTCGCCCGGCGTGCGGGCACGGTCGTCTTCGTCGCCGGTCCGGTGCTGATGTTCGCCGGCATAGCGGCGGAGCAGGCGGGCGCGCCGTTCTGGCTCCAGCGCACGCTGGCCTGGCCCGGCTTCCTGTGGATGGCGCTGTCGATCTACCTGGTCCTCGCCGTGGTGGCGGGTGAGGCCGTACGGCCGCTGCTGCGGCGGTTCGTGGAACGACGGGCGGATGCCGGGGCAACGGCTCCCTCGGATCTCGTGGAATCGGCGATCGGTTCTCGGCCGGTCGCGGAATCGGTCGCTCATGAACATGCTGGTGCCGGATCCGGCACCAGCACCAGCACCAGCACCAGCACCGGAGCCGGTGCTGACGCGCCGTCCGCCGCGACCGGCCACCCCGACACGTCCCCTTCCGGTATTGCCGCCGCCGCGGCCGCCGCGGCGCCCTCGGGGGTCTCTCGTCGCCTCTTCGTCTCCCGCGCGGTGGGTGGGACCGCCGCTGCCGCCGCGCTGGCGACCGTGGGGTACGGCACGTACGGCGTTCTGCGCGGGCCGAAGGTGAAGCGGGTGACCGTGCCGCTGGCCAAGCTGCCGCGCTCGGCGCACGGGTTCAGGATCGCCGTCGTCAGCGACATCCACCTCGGGCCCATCCTGGGCCGGGACTTCTGCCAGCGGGTCGTCGACACGATCAACTCGACGCAGCCCGACCTGATCGCGGTCGTCGGTGACCTGGTGGACGGCAGCGTGAAGGACCTCGGGCCCGCCGCCGCACCGCTCGCGCGGCTGAAGGCGCGGCACGGAAGCTACTTCGTCACCGGCAACCACGAGTACTTCTCCGGCGCCGAACAGTGGGTCCGGGAAGTACGGGAACTCGGTCTGCGCCCGCTCGAGAACGCGCGGACGGAACTGGCCGGATTCGACCTTGCGGGCGTCAATGACGTTGCGGGCGAGAGTGAGGGCCAAGGGCCCGACTTCGGCCAGGCGCTCGGCGACCGGGACACGGCACGGGCCGCCGTGCTCCTCGCCCACCAGCCGGTCCAGATCCACGACGCCGTCAAGCACGGAGTCGACCTCCAGCTCTCCGGCCACACCCACGGCGGCCAGTTCTGGCCCGGCAATTACCTCGCCGAGCTCGCCAACCCCACGGTCGCGGGCCTGGAGCGGTACGGCGACACGCAGTTGTACGTCTCCCGAGGCGCCGGCGCCTGGGGACCGCCGACCCGTGTGGGCGCCCCGTCCGACATCACCGTCGTGGAGCTGGCCTCGACACAGGCGTGACCGGCGTACCGGCGCCACGCCGGCCCGCACCAGCCACCCCCCGGCCACACCCCCGCCTCGCTCCCGTATACATGAGAAACCTATGTGACACCGGCCGGTAACTCCCGTCCCCACAAGACGAGTTGAACCCTCAGATGCCTCTTTGCTCAGTTGAAACTCCTGTGGTTAGGTGATCCCTGTCACTGGGGAGTGACACGGGGGTGGGGCCTGGGGAGGGCAACCGATGCGATCGGTTCGCATGCGGATTCTCGCGACGCTGCTGGTGCTGGCGGCCGCGGGAGTCGGCGGCTGGAAGCTGCTGCCGGCGCAGGGGGGCAAGAGCAAGACCATCAGGGTCGGGACGACGGACGCCGTCACCTCACTCGACCCGGCCGGCGCGTACGACGCCGGTTCCTGGGCGCTGTTCAGCAATGTGTTCCAGTCACTGCTGACGTTCGAGCCGGACGGTGCCGCCCCCGTGCCCGACGCCGCGGAGAGTTGCCGCTTCGAGGGCATCGGGCTAGATACGTACACCTGTACCTTGCGCGACGACCTGACCTTCCCGAGCGGTCGCGAGATGACCGCCGAGGACGTGAAGTACTCCTTCGACCGGGTCAAGGCCATCAACTCGGACGTGGGCCCGGCCTCCCTCTTCGACACCCTCGCCTCGGTGGACGCGAAGGGTCTCACGGTCACCTTCCACCTGTCCTCGCCGGACGCCACCTTCCCGTTCAAGGTGGCCACCGGCGCCGGTTCGATCGTCGACCACACCCGCTACCCGAAGGGCGCCCTGCGCACCGACCGCGGCGCCGACGGCACCGGCATGTACGTACTGGAGACGTATACGCAGGGCAAACAAGCCGTCCTCGCCCCCAACGAGCGCTACCGGGGCGCCGTCGAAGAGCCCGGCAGTCCCACCGTGCTGCGCTACTACACCGACCCCAAAGCGCTGGAGAGTGCCTGGAAGGCGAAGGCGATCGACGTCGCCACCCGCCAGCTGCCCCCCGCGGTGCTCGCCGGCCTCTCGCCGAGCGACCCGGACCAGCGCGTCACCGAGGCCGACAGCGCCGAGACCCGCAACCTCGTCCTCAACGTCCGCGGGGGCTCGGCGCTGCACGACCGCCTCGTACGCCAGGCCCTCGCCGCGCTGATCGACCGCGAGCAACTGGTCAGCGAGACGTACAAGGGGACCACCGAAGCGCTGTACGGGCTGATCCCCACGGGCATCACGGGCCACTCGACCTCGTTCTTCGACGCCTATCCCAAGCCCAGCGAGAAGAAGGCGCGGGCGCTGCTCGCGGAGGCCGGGGTGCAGCTCCCGGTCCGCTTCACCTACGGGTACGCCGAGGGCCGGGGTGCCGCCGGCGAGGAGGCCGCCGAGCTCAAGAAGCAGCTGGAGGCGGGCGGCCTGTTCCAGGTGGAGACCGAGGGTTACGAGTGGACCGACTTCCAGAAGCGGTACACGCAGGGCCAGTTGGACGCGTGGGCGGTCGGCTGGGTCGCCGACTTCCCCGACCCGGACACCTTCAGCACCCCGCTCGTCGGCACCGGCAACACCATGAAGAACGGCTACAGCAGCAAGGAGGTCGACCGGCTGATTCAGGCCAGTCAGCAGTACGAGGACCGCAGCCGTACGCCGGACGACTTCGAGGAACTGCAGGAAATCGTGGCCCAGGATGTTCCCCTGATTCCCCTGTGGCAGCGCAAGGAGTATGTCGTCAGTAGTGAGGACGTCGGGGGCGGCCAGTACCTGTCGGACGGGACCGGGGTCTTCCGCCTCTGGCGGCTGAACTGGATATGACAGCTGACGTGATCTCGCGGGGTGGACCCGCAGCCCAGTGACATCGTGCTCTCGCCCAACGCAGCACCATGTGTCGGAGGTGTGTGCGGGGTGAGGAGTTGACGTGGTGAGGCGCAACTCGTTCCGGCTGCCCCGGCATCCGGCGTCCGTCGGCCTCGCCAGGCGCCGGGTGCGCGACCATCTGTCGGACTGGGGCCACCGTCCGGACGACACCGCCGTGGCCGACGTCGTTCTGCTCGTCTCCGAGCTGGCGACCAACGCGGTGCGCCACGGCATGGTCCTGGACCGGGAGTTCGAGGTCGCGGTGACCGCCCTCGCCGATGGTTCCTGCTTCATCGAGGTCTCCGACGAGGACTTCGCCGAACCCCGGCTGCGGCCGGTCACCGAGGGGGAGGAGACCGGCCGCGGGCTCCTTCTCGTGGAGAACATCGCCGTGGCGTGGGGGGTGTGGAGCCGGGGGCGCTACGGGAAGACGGTGTGGGCGCTGGTGTCCGCGGTCCCTCGACCGCCGGGTTGATGACTCACGGGTTCGGCGTGGAGCCGTATGCCGTCAGGAAGCGGTCGCGGAAGTCGCTCATCTTCCAGACCGGGGCGTTGTGCTCGGGCTGCAGGCCGTCCGTCCAGCCCCAGTCGGCGATCTTGTCGAGGACCTTCGGGTCCTTGGCGACGATCGAGACCGGCACGTCACGGCTGGCGTTGTTGCCGCTGACCCGGGAGATGGGCTGGTGGTCGCCGAGGAAGACGAGCACGGTGTCGTCGTTGCCGTACTTCACCAGGTAGTCGATGAGGCTGGTCACCGAGTACTGGATGGACTTGCCGTACTCCTCCTTCGACTTGGTGGCGTCGGTGAGGATGTCGGCGGGGTCCTTGCCGGCCTTCTGGATGGCGTTGTAGATCGAGCCGTCGCCGACCTGGTCCTGGGGGACCGTCTCGGGAATCGGCGCCCAGGGCTGGTGGCTGGAGGTCAGGATGATCGTCGACATGAGCGGCTTGTCGTGCTTCTTGCCGTGCACCAGTCGCTCGAACGCGGTCAGGGCGTACTGGTCGGGCATGGTCGACCAGCTGAACTTCGGCCCCTTGTAGCCGAGTTCGCTGGAGTCGTACACCTTGTCGATGTCGTAGAACTTCGACTCCGGCCAGGCCATCTGGACGCCCGGCATGACGCCGACGGTGTCCCAGGCGCCGGTCTTCTTGAAGGCGCCGGACAGGGTCAGATGCTCGCCGGAGGTGACCGTGCGGTAGCGCCCCTGGCTGTTGATCCACAGGCCGGACATGAAGGTGGAGTGGCCCAGCCAGCTGCTTCCGCCGTACGTCGCCGAAGTGAGCCAGCCGCTCTCGGCCGCGAACCCGGCCTTGCGCAGCTTCTCGTTCGACTCCGTCAGCGTCGCGTCGACCCCCGGCGCCATGATCGGGTCCTCGATCGCGCTGCGGCCGTAGCTCTCGATGAAGGTGATCATCATGTCCTTGCCGCGCAGGTCGGTGAGCAACTGGTCCGGCGGGGTCTTGGCGAACGCGTCCTTCTTGGCCACCTTGGCGAACTCGGCCTCGTCATGCAGGGTCTTGCGCACCCGCTCCACCCGCTGCTGGACCAGCGCGGCCGTGCGGTCGGAGGCGATCGGCACCCCGGCGACCTGCACACTGAGCGCCGTACAGGTGATCCAGACGGTCCCGAGGACCAGGGTCGAGCGCGTCGCCCTGACGCTGTGCCGGGCCAGCAGGTTGCTGAGCCGGACCACGGACAGCGCCATGAGCACGAGCAGGGCGACGACGAGGGCAAGGACCGCCACGGTGGCGCCGATCGCGCCCTTCTCGCCCAGGGTGTCCTTGAGGTACGCCTGCGTGTCGGCGAACAGGCTCCAGTCGAGGATCACGTCGAAGCCCCGGCCGAGGTACTGCTGGAAGCCGATGTCGAGGAGGCTCAGGATGGCCATGACACCGAGGCTCAGCCCGGCGAGCACCGCCACCACGAGCCGTGGCCTGCGCGGCAGCACGATCATCACGGCGGTACCGAAGATCGCCTCCACCGGGATGCGGGTGAACTGACTGAGCCTGAGGGCGCCGGGCACATTCGGCAGGTTGAGGGCGGCGATCACGAGCGCGGCGGCCAGCAGATTGATGGTCCACGTCAGGTTTCGCGCCGCGCCGGGGTGCCTGTCCCGCCAGCCATGCCAAGGCCAACGCCGCCGTGGGCCGGATGTCGCGGGTGGTACGTCGTCAGCGGTCGCCCGGTCCTCGTCCGGCAGCTGCCGAGAGCTCGTGTTGATCGACAACCCGAAGGTCCTTCCGTGCGATGCCGGTGCTGGTACGGCGGACCAGGCTCAGTGTGTCGGGGCCGCCTCCTTCTGTGTACGACGCAACGACGGCCCACGTTCAAGCGTCCAGGTCCGCTTATGTTCAAGCGAACCCCCGCACTTGTTCAAGCAGCGCACCCCGCGGACAGCACACCCGTCTCACCGCACCGGCAGCGTCACCGTCACCGCGAGCCCCTCACCCGGCGCCGTCCGCACCACCACTTCACCCCCGTGCGCCGTCACCACCCCCTGCACGATCGCCAGTCCGAGCCCGCTCCCGGCCCCGCCGCCCGCCCGGAAGAACCGGTCGAAGATGCGCGCCGCGTCGTCCTCCGCGAGCCCCGGCCCCTTGTCCGCGACACACAGTCGTACGACCCCGTCCGCGCGCTCCAGACCGAGCCGCACCGGCACCTCGGCGGGCGTGTGCGTGCGCACGTTGGCCACCAGGTTGCCCAGAACCTGCCGCATCCCCGACTCGTCGGCCTGGACCAGAAGGGTGCCGTCGGCGCCCACGGTCACCGGGCGCCCCGGCTGCTGGGCCCGCAGATCCTCGGCCGCGTCCCGCACCAGACGGCTCAGGTCGACGTTCTTGAAGCGCAGTTCGGGACGCTGGTCGAGACGGGCCAGAGTGAGCAGCTCGTCCACGAGCCGGCCCATACGGTCGGCCTCCGCGTTCATCCGGTCCCAGGCCCGCTTCCGCTCCTCCGGTTCGCGCAGCATCCCCTTCTCGTACAGCTGGAGATAGCCCCGTATCGCCGACAGCGGGGTACGCAGCTCGTGCGAGGCGTCCGCGACGAAACGGCGCAGCTGGGCCGCGCTGCGCTCGCGCGTCCGGTACGCCGATTCCACCTGGTGGAGCATGGAGTTGAGGGCGAGCCGCAACTGCTCGACCTCCTGGGTCGGATGGTGGCTGGAGGGCACACGCCGGGTCAGATCCCCCTCCGCGATCGCCGTCGAGGTCTCCACCATGTCCTCCAACGGCCGCATCCGGCGGCGCACGCTGAACATCGTCAGGCACGCGAGCAGCGACAACAGCATCGTCCCGAAGGCCAGATCGAGCTTGAGGGCCATGCCGATGCCCTTGTCCAGGGCCTCGGTCGAGGTGGCGAGCAGTATGTACGTGCCGTCGGCGAGCCGTGCCCCCGTCGCCCGGTAGGCGGCGTCGCGCACGGTGATGTCGCGCGGATCGTCGGCGGCGACGAGTACGCCGGGGTCGCCCACGGCGGCGGCCAGCGCGCGCTGGCTCTCGGTCGGCTTGCCTCCGGCGATGTCGACGGCCTTCCCGCTGCCGTCCACCGCCGCGAAGATCGAGTCGGGCTGCGGTGAGTCGTCCGTGAGGGGTCCGAGCCGGTCACGGATGAACGCCAGCGTGTTCAGCGAGTCGATCTGACGCATCGTGAGCCGCGAACTCGTCAGCGAATCCCGGGTCTTGGCCAGCTCGGCATCGACCTGGACGACCAGATAGTGCCGCATGCCCATCAGGCTGATGGCGGTCGCCATGATGATGCCCAGGGCCAGCAGTGCCACGTTCGCCAGGGTCAGCTTGCCGCGCAGCGAGTGGATCCCGTGGTGGCGGCGATGGCGGAGGGTCATGCGAGTCCGTATCCGACGCCCCGCCGGGTCTGGATCACCGGCGGCCCCAGGGGTTCCAGCTTGCGCCGCAGATAGCTGATGTACGTCTCCACGACGGTCGACTCGGCCGAGTGCTCGTACTGCCAGACATGGCGCAGGAGCTGCTCCTTGGGCACGATCCGCCCGCCGTTGCGGACGAGGAAGCGCAGCAGGGCGTACTCGGTGGGGGTGAGCTCGACCGTACGGTCACCGCGGTGGACGCGGTACGTCGTCTCGTCCAGCTCCAGTTCGCCGTACCGCAGGGGCGGGCGCTGCGGCAGCACATCGGCGGGGCGGGTGCGGCGCAGGACGGCCGTGATACGGGCGATGACCTCGTCGATGTTGAACGGCTTGGTGATGTAGTCGTCGCCGAAGCCGAGCGCGCCCACGATCTCGGCGGGCGCGTCCCGAGCGGTGAGAAAGACGACCGCCAGGTCGGGTTGCCGTACGCGCAGTTCACGGCCCAGGGCGCGGCCGTCGCCGTCCGGCAGCATCACGTCGAGCAGCGCCGCGTCGGGGCGGGTGCGCTCGGCGAGCGTGAGCGCCTGGCGGACGGTGCCCGCGATCATGACCTCGAAGCGGTGGTAGCGCAGGGCGATGGCAAGGACGTCCGCGATGCTCGGCTCGTCCTCGACAACGAGGACGGTGGCCCCCTCATGAGCGCTCATGTCCCCAGTATCCGCGCGTCGTTCGGGCCGTGGGGCGGCTCTCGCTTTGGAGTTCCTTGTGAGTCATGGGCCGGCCGTGTTCCCGCGCCCGCGTCGCCGTCGAAGGTGGATCCCAGGACCTGGGGGACCAACCAACCGATCGACTATCGATCGACTGTCGAATAAGGAGCGTTGAGCGTGGCGACATTGGCACGGTGGTGCTATCGGCACCGGCTGGTGGTCCTGTTGCTGTGGGTGGGGGCGCTGTTCGGACTGGGGTTCACGGCTTCGACCGCGGGCACGGACTACGCGAACGTCTTCTCTCTGCCGAACACGGACTCCAAGCGCGCGTACGACCTGATGGAGAAGGCGTTCCCGGAGAGCGCGGGTGACACCGACACGGTGGTGTGGAAGGTCGACGAGGGCACGGTCAAGGACCAGTCCGTACGGTCCCGGATCGAGCCCGCGCTCGAGAAGATCGGCGCGATGAAGGGGGTCGGCGACGTCACCAGCCCGTACGCGGGTGACCAGGGCGCGGCGCAGATCAGCGAGAACGGGCGGATCGCGTACGCCCAGGTCACCTTCGGCGAGCAGGCGAACGCCGTACCCAAGGAGCTGGTCCAGGACGTCGTCGACACCGCGCAGGCCGCCGAACGCGACGGTCTGCAGGTCGACCTGGGCGGTCAGGCGATCACGCGGGTCCAGGAACCGCCCGCCGGACTCGCCGAGATGGTCGGCATCCTGGCCGCCGCCGTCGTCCTGTTCCTCGCCTTCGGCTCGCTCTTCGCGATGCTGCTCCCGATCGGCATCGCCGTCTTCGGCGTGGGCACCGGCCTGTTCTCCACGCAGCTGATCAGCCATGTCACCGATGTGCCGGATCTGGCCCCGCTGCTCGCCACGCTGATCGGACTCGGCGTCGGCATCGACTACGCGCTGTTCATCGTCACCCGGCACCGGCGCGGCATCCAGCGCGGCATGGCCCCGGAGGAGTCGGCGGTCACCGCCCTCAACACCTCCGGCCGGGCGGTGCTGTTCGCGGGCGGCACGGTGTGCATCGCGCTGGCCGGAATGCTGGTGACGAACCTGCGCTTCCTGGACGGCGTGGTCATCGGCACCTCGCTGACCGTCGTCTTCAGCGTGCTCGCGGCCGTCACGCTGCTGCCCGCGCTGCTCGGTTTCCTCGGCCCCCGGGTGCTCAGCCGCCGCCAGCGACGGGCCCTGGCCGCCAAGGGTCCCGAGCCGGAGGGAGCGAGCGGCCTGGCGGAGCGCTGGTCGGCGGGCGTCCAGAAGCGCCCGCGCTCGGTCGCCGTGATGGCCCTGATCGTGATGGCGGTGCTCGCGCTGCCTGTGCTGTCGCTGCGGCTCGGCGCCACCGACCAGGGCAACGACGACGCGTCGACGACGACCAGGAAGGCGTACGACCATCTCGCCGAGGGCTTCGGGCCCGGTTTCAACGGCCCGCTCCAGGTGGTCTCGTCCGGCGGGGACACCGACGCGCTGGTGCGGGGCATCCGCGCCGCCGACGGAGTCGCCCAGGCCACCGCGCTGCCGCCCGCGCAGGGCGTCACAGTGATCCAGGTGGTGCCGACCACCTCACCGCAGTCCGAGGAGACGGACCGGCTCATCGACACGCTGCGAGATCAGGTGATCCCGGACGCGGGGGCCGAGGCCCATGTCGGTGGAGTGACCGCGGTCTCCAAGGACTTCTCGACCATCACCGGCGACCGTCTGCCGTACTTCGTCGCCACGATCATCGGCCTCGGCTTCCTGCTCCTGATGGTCGCCTTCCGCTCCCTCGTGGTGCCGCTCACGGCCGCCTTGATGAACCTGATCGCGGCCGCCGCGTCCTTCGGCGTCCTGGTCGCGATCTTCCAGTGGGGCTGGGGCCTGGAGCTGCTCGGCCTCGGCAAGGAGGGTCCGATCAACGCCTTCCTGCCGGTCATCATGCTCTCGCTGCTCTTCGGCCTGTCGATGGACTACCAGGTGTTCCTGGTGAGCCGGATGCACGAGGAGTGGGTCCACACCAAGGACAACGCCCGCGCGGTGCGGGTGGGCCTGGCGGAGACCAGCCGCGTCATCAACTCCGCCGCTCTGATCATGGTGTGCGTCTTCATGGCCTTCGTGCTCAGCGGCGACGCGGGAGCGGCGATGGCGGGCGTGGGCCTGGCCGCGGCGGTCGCACTCGACGCGTTCATTCTCCGTACGGCGCTGGTGCCTGCGGCGATGCATCTGCTGGGCAAGTCCAACTGGTGGCTGCCGGCCGGGCTGGAGAAGCGGCTGCCGCATCTGGCGGTGGAACCGGCGGAGGACGCGGAGTCCGTGGAACAGATTTCGGCGGGGGGAGCGTCGGTCGTCCACGGCTTCGTCCGCGACGCGGAGGGTGCGCCGGTCGACGGGGCGGTCCTCACCCTGCTCACCAAGGGCGGGCGTCAACTGGACCGGGTGACCTCACTGGCGGACGGCTCGTACATCGTCTCGGTACCGGCTCCGGGCACGTATCTGCTGGCGGCGGCCGCTCCGTCGTACGCGGCGCGGGCCCGGCATGTGGTGGTCACGGATGAACCGCTGGTGCATGACGTGGAGCTACGGGAGGGCGAGGTGGACGCCGTCAACTAGCCTTCGGCTGCCCGGCTTTGAGGATCTCGTCGACGTCCAGGGAGACCTTGGCGCCGATGGAGTCGGGGAGGGTGACGATGTCGCCGGGGGTGTGGACGCGGTGGAGCGCGTACTCGCCTCCGGCGGGGTCGGTCAGGACGTGGAGGCGCTGGTGCTTGCGGTCGACGATGACGTAGACCGGGACCTTTGCCTGGGCATACGCGGTGACCTTGGTGCGGAGGTCGTTCTGGAAATTGCTGGAGGTGACTTCCAGGACGAGACGGAATGCGACCGGGTCGTAGCAGTTGTTCTCGACGAGGTGCTCCTCGAAGTCGGCGTCGAGGACTGCGAGGTCGGGGACCGCGAAGTCCTCGGTACCGGTGGGGAGCCAGAGTCCCACTCCCTCGAGTACTTCGGTTTCGCCGCCGTCCAGACCGGCGGCGACGAAGGGGCGCTTCAACCTGGACAGAGCGCGGGCGTGAGCACCGTTGGGGGGTGGGGTCACGATGATCGAGCCTCCGATGATCTCGACGCGGTACCCCGGATTGCGGTCCATGAGCCGGTTCGCCTCGGCGATCAGCGGTCGGTCGCCGTGCGGCTGCTCGACGGATGCTGCGGACATCACGTGCCTCCTGTGGGCTGGTGTCGAGGGAATCATCGTAGGCCGGACCTCACCCCCGTGTCCCGTACCAGCGGCTTCACTCGAACGGGGCGCCCCGCCCCGGATCCGGCAGCAACTTCGTCATCCCCGGCAGGAAGTCCGCGAACAGCTCGTGCACCTCGTGGACGAGCGGCCGCAGCACCCGGAAGCGAGCCAGCGACACACCCCGCGTCGTGATCCGGGCGCCGCGCTCGGCGAGCCGGTAACTGCGCTCGCGCCCGGCCGTCCGGTCGAAGACCCAATACAGCACGAGCCCCATCTGGGACAGCCACATCAACTCGGGCAGCACGTCCCGCAGCTCCTCCGGAACCTTCGCCTTCGACCCGGCCAGCACCTGCCGGTGCAGTGCGATGGCCTCCTCGCGCGGCCCCGCCGACTCGGGCGAGAAGGGGCTGAGCGGGCTCTCCGGATCGGCGGCGTTCTTGAAGAACTGCGCCGCGAACTCGTGGTACGGCTCCGCCACGTCCAGCCACGCCTTGAGCACGCCCGCGATCCGCGCCTCCAGATCCTTCTCGCGCTCCAGGACCGACCGGACCGCCGCCTGGTGCTCGGCGCCGATCCGGTCGTAGAAGCCCTGGATCAGGTGCTCCTTGCCGGCGAAGTAGTAGTACGCGTTGCCGACGGAGACCCCGGCCTCCTTGGCGATGGCCCGCATGGTCGTCTTGTCGTAGCCCCGCTCCTGGAACAGCCTGAGCGCCGTCTCCAGAATCAGGGCGCGGGTCTGCTCGCTCTTGGCGACGCTCTTCTTCGCGTCACCTTCGTCGGGGCCTGGGCCGGGGTTGTCTGTCGCTGCTGGCACGGGAACAGAGCCTAACGAGTGAAGCAGGAGCCGCCGTCACAGCCGGGAGGCTCGTACGTCCACCCGAGGCTCGGCTCGTACACCCACCCGTCTCCCCGCCGGTACGCGCCCCCACCCCACCCCTCGGCGGCGCGCGCCTCCCGCCACTTGGCGGCGGCGAGCATGGCGCCCTTGGCGAGCCGGGCCCCGGCCGGGGTGCTGAGCCGATGCGCGAGCGGCCGATGTTCGCGCAGCGCCCACAGGCATACGACCCAGGCGGCGGCCCCCCTGTAGACCTGCCCGCCGTCCCCCACGACGGTGATCTCGTCGAGGGTGGCCCCGTGATCGAGGGCGGGGAAGAGCCCCCGGGCCTCGTCGGACCCGGCCGGAACCATCCGGAGCGGCACCAGCTGGGCCTGCTTGGCGAGCCAGTCCCGCAGGAAGGTGCACATCGAGCACTGGGCGTCGTAGAGAACGGTGAGCCCGAGGACCGGGACGCGTGCGGCGTCCCGGTCCTGGGCGGCCGAGGGAGCAGCCATCGGGGTCACGCTCCGGCCGACGGGGCGACCCAGTCCTGCGGCGCGATGGGCGGCAGCTGCTCCCGCTCCATGACGCCCCGCCGCCGGATCTTGTTGAGTACGTACACGTTGCCGAGGTGCATGACCCCGAGGACGAGCAGGACGACGCCGAGCTTGGTCGACAGGGCCTCGAAGATGCCGCGGGCGTCGGCGATCTCGTCGTCCTGGTTCAGATAGAGCGCGACGAAGCCCAGGTTGACGAGGTAGAAGCCCACCACCAGCAGGTGATTGACGGCGTCGGCGAGCTTCTCGTTCCCGTGCAGTACGTCGGAGAGAAAGATCCGCCCGTTGTGGCTCAGCGTGCGCGCCACCCAGACGGTCAGCGCGATGCTGACCAGCAGATAGATGACGTACGCGACGACTGTGAGGTCCATGTCCCCACCCCTTCTTGAACCTTCTCGAACTTTCTTGAACGCGTTCAAAACGCTGTCGAGGAAGACTGTAGACCTGATTTTGAACATGTTCAAGTCAGGGTGGGGGGATGCCTACGCCCGTGCGGGGCGGGCCAGTTCGGGCCGCTTGCCGTAGTCCGTGAAGCCGATGACGTTGCCCCAGGGGTCGGCGACCTCGACGGTCCACCCGGTGGCGACCGGGAAGGGAGCGTCGAGGGGCTGGATCCCCGCTGCGGCCAGTGCGTCGGCGGTGGCCCGCGCGTCCCGGACCTCCAGCCACACCCGCGCCGAGGCCCATGTCGGCGGCCGATGGCTCAGCTCCTCGTCCAGGCGCAGCAGCACACCCGGCGTCTCGTTCCCGACCTTCAGCAGCGCGATCCCGGCCTCGTCCAGCCGGAACGCCACCGGAAACCCGGCCCGCCCGTAGAAGCCCACGGCTTCCTCCAGGTCGCCCACGGGCAGCAGCACGTTGTCGAAGCCGAGCAGCTCGTACGACTCTTCATCTGACATGCCATCACATTAGGGACGGCCCCTTCGGGGAGCCCGGGGGCTGACCGTGGGGGTCACTCGATGGGGGGAGGAGGGGTGGCATTGACCCCTGGGTACGCCGAATCGACAGGCGAGACTCCGCCGCATGGGAGCAACCATGGACGACGCATCCGGAAACGACCGCGACGACCTCGACGACGAGCCGTCGTACCGCTGGCCGATCCCGCCCCCCCCGAGGGGTGGACCGCGGACGACCTCGACCGGCTTCCGGGCCTCCCGCCGCACACGGAGTTGATCGACGGGATTCTTGTCTTCAGGGGGGCCGCAGACCGCTTTCCACGCACGCTGCACGCGTCAGCTGGAGAACAGCCTTCTGGATCAGGCCCCGGGGCATCTCGATGTCATGCGGGAGATGACCATCAAGCTGGACACCAAGAATCGGCCGGAGCCTGATCTCTTGGTCTTCCCGGTGGAAGCAAACACCGGCCCCCGCCAGACCTGGTACCAGCCCGAGGACATCGTCCTTGCCGTCGAAGTCGTCTCCACCGAGTCCTGCGTACGCGACCGCGAGGTCAAGCCCCGCAAGTACGCCGCAGCCGGATTCCCGCACTTCTGGCGGGTCGAGGAGGACGAGGACAAGGGCCTCCCTGTCGTCTACGTCTACGAACTCGACCCGGCCACCAAGTCCTACGCCCTCACCGGCATCTTCCACGACCGCCTCAAGGTCGCCCTCCCCTTCGACATCGAGATCGACCTGACGGCGATCGACCAGCGGCGGGGCAGTTCGGAGCCGGCCCGGGACTGACTGCACAACGGCGGGCGGGAGCCGAACCGTGATTGTCAGTGGCGCCTCGTACTGTCGTCGGCATGGGAATGGTGACGTTCGTCGACGAGACCACCAGTGGGGACCGGGGCGAGGGCTGGGCGCTCGAGATCGCCGAAGAGCGGCTCGACGCACGTGAGTTGATCCGGCGGCGGGTCTTTCAGGAGGTCGCCGAGTACAACGCGCGGATGCCCCGAGTGTTCCAGGGACTCGTGCAGCCCGAGGACACCGAGCGGGTGCGGGGCGGGTACGCGTTGCGGACACCGCGCCCTTCAAGCAGGCCCACCGCGAGGTCTACCTGCTCACGGACGCGGAACGCACCACGGACACCTACTCGAACCGTTTCGCGGCCCATATGACGAAAGGAACATCACGGATCCGACGATCCTGAGCCAACTCTGAGGTCGGGAACCGGACATGAGGAGAAGGGGACCGACCAGGCACGCCGACTTCTCTGTTGACCCTTTATTCCTGCAATATGACCGGCAGTCGAGTTCGGCCACTATGGCCGGCATCGCGTTCAGCGATCGTCCCCACGACCTCAGGAGCAAACACCTTGACCGAGCAGCCCAACCAGCCGCCGAATCAGCCGCCCGGCTACGGATACCCGCAGGACGCTCCGAACCCGAACCCGAACCCGAACCCGAACCCGTACGCGGGCGGCCAGCCGGGCCCGGGTCCGTACCAGCAGCCGGGTCAGTACGGCTATCCGCAGCCCGGTCCCGGTTACCAGCAGCCCGGTTACGCCATGCCGCCCGGCACGTTCACCGGCGACCCCAACGCCCCGTACGGCTACGACCCCTACGGGCGCCCGTACTCCGACAAGTCGAAGATCGTCGCCGGTGTCCTCCAACTCACCCTGGGCACGCTCGGTATCGGGCGCTTCTACATGGGCAGTGTCGGCATAGGCATCGCTCAGCTCTTCACCTGCGGTGGTCTGGGCATATGGGCCCTGATCGACGGAATCCTCCTGCTGACGGGCAACAACAACACGGATTCCCAGGGGCGGATCCTGCGTGGCTGAGTCCGGACTCCGACAGGGGTCCGTCCTGCGGCACCCGGCGGCGGCACCCCTCGTGGTGCTCGCCGCCGGGGCGGCGGGCGCCGGCTACCTCTACGTCACCGATCCGCACGAGCCGGGGCATCTGCTGCCCCGCTGCCCGTTCCGCCTCGTCACCGGGCTGCTCTGCCCGGCGTGCGGCGGTACCCGCATGGTGTACGACCTGATGCACGGTCACTTCTCCGCGGCCTGGCTGGACAACAGAGTGCTGCTGCTCGCCTCGCCGTTCGCACTGGCACTGTTGGGGCGCTGGTCCCTGGAGGGACTGCGCGGTCGCCGCTGGCGGCCCTCGCTGAGCCGGTGGGCGCAGGGCCTGGTGCTCCTGGTGGCCATGGCATGGACCGTCGTCCGCAATCTGCCCGGCGGGTTGCTGCCGTAGTACCGGCGTGGCTGTCGGACGCTGCTGAAGCCTGCGCCACGCCATCGGCGGGCGACGTTCGGGCGCTCGAATCAGGCCTCGCCCGGAAGCTTGGCCAAAATTTGATCACGGGATGGGAACAATCGACGGATCTGTCTCCCGCCCGCCCCATCAGCCTCCGTATTCTCCCACGTCACAGGGGGATGACGATGGGTGCGATTTCTGTCGCGCGCGGCCTCCTGGACCTCTGCCGGAGCCGTCCGCTCCGGTTTCTCCGGTACTCGCAGGAGCATCCTTCATGTCTGTCCCCACCCCTGAAGCCCCGTACGGCGTCGACCCCAAGGGCCGCGTCTACTCCGACAAGTCGAAGATCATCGCGGGCGTCCTCCAGCTCTTCCTGGGCTGCTTCGGCGCCGGACGGTTCTACGTCGGCTCCACGGGCGTGGCCCTCGGCCAGCTCTTCACCTGCGGTGGTCTGGGCATATGGGCCCTGATCGACGCGATCCTGTTCTTCACGAGCAACGACCGCACCGACAAGCAGGGCCGCGTCCTCCGCGGCTGACACCGCCTCACGACGAGGGCCCCGCACCCGCGCCACGGGAAGCGGGGCCCTCGTCGGCCTCTCCTGCGATCTCACCCGATGGCGATCCGGGTCTGCCAGTAGCTCGCTGGACCGATGATCTCCGTCCCTCCTCCCGGGAGGACGGTCTTGCCGCCCGCGTAGAACCGCACGGATCCATCGGACCGCACGGTCCACACGTCGGGGACGAAGTCGCCGTTGGCGTCGGGTGTGCCGATCAACAGCGGGATGCTGGTGCTGGACCAGCCGGAGGAGCCGTACACGGTGTCGAGTCCGCCGGAGGAGTTCGCGGCGGAGGCGAGGGAGTTCAGGTCGGTTCCGCCGCCACTGCTTGCGGCGATGCCTGTCCGCAGGAGCAGCCGGGAGGAGACGTCGGTGCGGTAGACGAGGTCGGTGATGCCGTCGCCGCTGATGTCCTGGACCGTGACGAGGTCGCGGCTCGCCCAGGCGGAGGCGGACAGCTGGATCGCCTGGTCGACGGTCGCGCCGTGGTAGCCCGTGAAGGCCCACAGTTCGTCGTCGCTCTCCTTGCCCACCGTGACGAAGAAGTCCGGCCGCCCGTCCCCGGTGGCGTCCCCCGCACTGACGATCTGCGTGATCTCCGCGGGACTGGGCGCTCCGTCGGGCAGCAGGATCTCGCGGCGCTTGTCGATATTGACGGCACCGTAGCCGTCGCCGGGATAGACCCAGAGCTTGCCGTCGAGGCGGACAACGAGATCCTGGAGGCCATCACCGCCGTAGATGTCGCCGTTGTGGGTGATCAGACCACCCTTGAAGTGTCCCGTAGGCGCCGCGGCGTACGGCGGCAGCTCATCCCCGTTCGGGTCTTTGTCCGGGTTGGCCCGGTAGGCGCCGGGCATCGAGTAGTCCAGGTCGCCGGTGCCCTTGGTCAGATCGGTCTTGTCGGCCTGGGACGGGTAGAGAACGAGGTTGCCGTACTCGGTGACGACCATGAGGTCGGCCAGCTTGTCGCCGGTGAAGTCGCCCTGGACGTCGGCCTGATCGCGTGGTGTGACGTAGAAGAAGTACTTCGTCGGTTCAGAGACGTTGCCCGCGCTGTCGACGGTCCGGACGTAGAGCACATTAGGTCCGGCGGACGGAGGCTTGGCGTCGGCGAGCGTGGCGCTGACCGTGGTGGCGGTGCCGAGCTTCCGGTCGAGGTGGAAGGCGTAGTCCGGAGAGTTGAACCCGTACTCGTACCGCACGACGTCAGTGTTGACGGCGCGAACAGTGAACGATCCGGGTGTCCCGAACTTCTTGACGCTCCACGTGGCGTCCTCGGCGCCGCTGCCGAAGCCGTTCTCGCCGGCGTCGGCGTTCGGGAAGTCGCTGGAGCTGACCCTGGGCGGCCGGGGTGCCGTGGTGTCCAGGACGAACCGGCATGGCGTTTTGGCGGGGTAGTAGCTCGACGAACTCCCGGCGTCATCGAACGCCCGGACTCTCCAGGAGTAGGGGGTACCGCTCGTGAGCCCACTGGTGGAGAAAGCGTTCGTCGTCCTCAGAGCCGTGTCGGTGTCCCCGCCCGCCGATACCTTGCCGGTCGTACGGAGCAGGTCGCCCGTTGACTCCCACTTGCCGGTGGGCCAGAGGTCGAAGTCGAAGTAGTCGAGGTCCTTGTCCTTGTCCGTGGCCTTGGCGGTGAAGGTCAGGCCGCTGGAGCCCATGCGGACGTACGGCTTCGTCGTGGTGCATTTGCCGTCCGGGCCCAGGTCCAGCGAGCCGGAGACGATCGTGGGCCGTCGATTGTAGATCAGCTCCAGGACGGGCGGGAAGTCGCCGTTCGCCTGGAACTTCTTCCACGCGTACTGGGCGTGCTCGTCGCGGGCACGCAGCCCGAAGGTGATGCTGTCCTCGCCCTGGTCGGCGATCTTTTGGGCGCCCTTCTTCACGTCGAAGGTCTCGTAGGCGTCGCGGCAGCCGGACTTGTAGCCGTGCGCGAAGCTCTTGGTCGTCAGCTTGTTGCCGTCGTGGAGCTTGGGCGCGTTCTTCCAGTTGGTGTGGGAGTTGATCGGTCCGGTGAGGTGCACGCTCAGCGAGCGGGCGCTGCATGACCAGGAGTAGGTCTCCAGCATGCGCAGCTTGGCGGACTCGATCTTCGTGCCCTTCAGGTCCTTGTCGAAGTCGATGTTGAAGAACGACCGGGAAGTGCCCCAGGTATCGGACTCGAAGCCGACCCGGGCCTCGTGGGTGCCGCCCTTGTTGAACCCCTTGCCGTTGTAGAAGGTGGCGTTGGGGTGGCGGTCGTAGGCGGTGGTCCAGTTCTGGACGTGCTTCTTGACCGAGGGGTCGATGAACACGGGGTACGTGGTGGCCGGGTCCGCCAGAAACTCCTGGTCCGGGGTGAGTGTCCACCGCTCAGGGGACAGGTCCGCCTCGACGAGCTCTCCGTGCGAGTCGGGCGAAGGACCGTCGAGCAACGGCAGGCTGAGCGTCGCCGCCGAGCCGCTCTGCGAGGGGGCCGGAGTGGGCTCGGGCGGGGCGGACGGCAGCGGAGATTCCGATGGCGTCGGCGCGGGGTTGTCACTCGCCGATGGCAGGATCTCGACGTCGGTGTCGGTCTGTTCGTCCGATTCGACAGGGTCTTCTTCGGCGGGAGTGGGGCTGTCGTCGGGAGTCGGGACGGCGGAGTCCGACGGGTCGGGGGACTCGGGTGCCGTCGGCTGGGCGCTCGCGCCCACGGTGCCGTCGGTGACGGCCGGAGTGCCGCCGCTGTCCCACATCAGCGGGGTGGGCGACATGGCGACCTCTTGGTCGTCGGCGTCCTCGGCGCTGACGATCCCGGAGACCGGGTCCAGGCGGAAGGTGAGGCTGGAGGAGTGCAGACCGTACGTCAGCTGCTGCACATGCGGATCGGAAGCCGCCTGCCGGTTCTTCAGGACGACCAGTTGCCCGAAACCGTCGTCCTCGGCGGTGAGCACGAGGTCGCCGCCGGGGAAGATCTCCGGGTACAGCGCACGGTTGCCGTCGATGATCGGGGTGGGGATGGGGCCGGGCCAGGTGAGCTGTATCGCGTGGTCGCCGCCTTCGACGTACAGCGTGACCAGGGGTGTCCCGGTGTCGTCCGCAGCGGCGGCCTTCAGCAGCGATACGCGCCGCATGGCCGAACGGGAGGCGCGCGGCTCGGCGTGCCCGTCAGAGCCGACCGAGAACACCATGCGGGTGTTGGTGGCTTTCGGCTCCCACCCGCCTTTCGTGCGGCGCAGGCTCGGGTCGATCCTTTTCCACTCGCCGCCCACTTTGGCGCGAATGGGCGACGAATAGAGGCGCTTCACCATACGGCCGTCGGGGCGGGCCCATGTGGTGGATTGGGCGGTGCGCGCGGCGGTCACCTCGACTGCTTTGCCGGTCTTGGCCGCCTGGCCGATGGCCGCGGCTTCGGTGACGGTCTTCGTGGGTTGGTCGCTGCCACCTTCGTTGCTCTCGGCGTCGCCGCCGAGCTGAAGTCCGGCGTAGACGATGCCGGTCGTGGCGACCGCGGTGGCGAGCAGTGCCGCACCGGCCCGACGGCCGGGCGTGCGGCCCCAGTTGCGCGTCATCGGGCTGGTTCCCCTTCCCCCTCGTTCCCCTGGAACCGGCGCGGGACAAGGCGCGGCCGGGCCAGCCGATGATGACCTATGGGGGAGCTGTCGTCACTCTGTGATGAAGCGGTGTGAGAGGTGTGAGGGGCGGCGTCCGGTTGCTCGGGGATACGGGGCGCGTGGTCCACGCGGAATGGCGAGCAGGTGAATCACCGAGTAATGAAAGGGAGAAAGTGAACCATCCTCGGGTGAATTGCCAATTGTTTTGCTATGTGAAATGTGCGTATGTGTTAAATCTGTTGAGAAGGTTTCCTGGTTCCCCGTCGGGTAGTACGTGGGGATTCATCGCATTCATTGCGTGACGATGCGCTACTTACCGTGGTGATGATCACATTGTCCGGTCACTCCTGGCGTTTCCTCACAGAGTGATCACAGAATCTCCATCGTCTGATACGTCATCAGGCGTGGTCCGGTTCACTGGCCCCGCCTCGAGCGGTCCGGGGGACCTCGCCGTGTTCGGTGGACTTTCGCACGCCCGCAAGCGCCGCCTCGCGCGCACAGCCGTGCCGGTCACGGCAGCCGCGTTGCTGGTCGGGCTGCTGCCCGTGCAGTCGCTCGCACTGCCGCCCGATCCGGCGACGGCGGAGAAAGGGCGCGAAACGCTGACCCTTGAGGGCGTCGACCGTGAACTGCCGATACCCGGCAAGGTGTTCAGCCGGAGTCTGGATACGCTGAAGGCCGACGTCCCCAAGGACCTGTTCGCGGCGCCGGCGGGCACGACGACCCCGCCCTCCAACCTGACGGGCTCGGTCACCTTCGGCTCGACCACGACGACGGCATCGGCGCGGACAGCTGTTGCCACGGTCCAGCAGGCAGCCCTGACGCCCGTGCCGAACCTGCCCGTGAGCCTTGGGCAGGCTCCCGACCAGCCAGTACCGACGGGGAGTTGGCAGGTCACCATCCCCGATCGCGCCTCCGCGGTCAGCCAGGGTGTCGATGGTGCCGTACTTGTGGTGCAGGCCCCGGACACCGGCTCGGTCCCGGTCTCCGTCAAGCTGGACTACTCGAAATTCAAGAGCCTCTACGGCGCGGACTGGGCCTCCCGTCTGCGCTTCGTCCAGTTCCCGGACTGCTACCTGACGACGCCGGACGACGAGGCTTGTCAGACGTACGAGGAACTGGAGACGTCGAACGACCCGGTGTCGAAGTCCCTCACCGCCACCGTCGACCCGGCGGCCGACGACACGGTGACACCGGCCTCGACGACGCCCACCTCCGTCAAGAGCTCCGGCGTCGTACAGGCGGCCTACCGGAAGTCCGCCTCGGCGATCCCCACGGCAACGGGCAACACGGCAGTCCTCGGCGCGGTCGACTCGGGCGGCGCCGAGGCCGGCAGCTTCAAGGCGACACCGCTCGCCTCCGACGGCAAGTGGGAGGCCGGCGGATCGTCCGGCGCGTTCACCTGGTCCTACCCGCTGACCGTGCCCAGCCCGCCCGCGGGCCCGGCCCCCAAGATCTCCTTCGACTACAACTCGCAGACCGTGGACGGCCGTACGGCGGTTTCCTCACCGCAGGCCTCCTGGATCGGCGAAGGCTGGTCCTACGACCCCGGTCACATCGAGCGCCGCTACCGAACCTGCAAGGACGACCGCAAGAAGCTGGCCTCCGGCACCCCCAACAACACGGCCAAGAAGGACAAGACGTCCGACCTGTGCTGGGTGTCGTACAACGCGGTGATGTCGCTGAACGGCAAGACCACCGAACTGGTCCGTGACGCCGCCTCCGGCAGCAACCCCGAGCAGGACACCGAGATCTACCGACCTCAGCAGGACGACGGCACCCGGGTCCAGCACAAGGTCGGCGGCAGTAACGGCGACAACAACGGTGAGTACTGGGTCGTCACGGCCCCGGACGGAACCCAGTACTTCTACGGGCTCAACGGCGTGGGCGGCGGCCACGCGACCACCAACTCCGTGTCGACCGCCCCCGTCTTCGGAAACCACCCCGGCGAGCCCTGCCACGCCGACGCATTCGCCGACTCGCGCTGCGGCTCCGGCAAGCAGCAGGCATGGCGCTGGGGTCTGGACAAGATCGTCGACGTCCACGGCAACACGATGGTCGTCAACTGGAACCAGGAGACCAACTACTACGCGGTCCGGAAGAGGTTCAAGCAGCCTGAGCAGTACGACCGTTACGCGTACCCGACCGCCATCGAGTACGGCATGCGGTCCGACCTGACCAAGCCGTCGGCGACCGTCGACTTCGGCCGCAAACAGCGTTGCCTGGAGTCAGAAGCGGCCTGCGACGCCACGAACTTCGCCAAGACCGCCGACCCGGGCGCCTACCGCAGGTGGTGGGACACCCCCGGCAACCTCAACTGCAAGTCCACCTCGAAGCTGTGCCCGGCCTTCCCGTCCTTCTGGACGCAGCTGCGCCTGGAGACGGTGACGACGAAGGCAGCCCGCTCCGGACAGGCCGGCCTCGGCAAGGTCGACACGTACACGCTCCACCAGTCCTTCCCCGCGGACTGGTACGACACGGCCCCCGGCCTCTGGCTGAACTCGATCACGCGGACCGGATACGGGCCCGGCGATTCTACCGGCACCCTCCAGTCCAAGGACGGCCTCAGCTTCGCGCCCTACACGGTCGGTTCCAGCTCACCCCTGCGCGGCCGCCTGAAGGACCGACAGCTTCCCAACCTCGTCCGCAACGGCAAGGCCGATCAGCGCCCCGGCTTCACCCGCCCCCGCATCGGCGTCGTCTCCACCGAGTACGGCGGTGACATCGAGGTCGAGTACACCGGCGGCTGCGCGTCCGAACCCGCGGAGGACAAGGGCAAGCGCAACGGCACCTGCTATCCGGTCCGTTGGTCGCCGGACGGCGACGAGAAGACTCCCGCCAAGGCCTGGTTCAACAAATACGTCGTTGATTCCGTGACCGAGATCGACAAGGTCACTTCACGAGGCAAGCCGGTCGTCACGAAGTACACGTACGAGGACGCGGCCTGGGCCAAGAGCGACGACGAGTTCACCCGCCCCGCGCTGCGGACGTACAGCGACTGGCGGGGCTACCGGCAGGTCGCGGTCACCAAGGGCAGCGACATCACCGCCAAGCCCGATGTTCCCCAGTCACAGTCGTACTCCGTGACGCGCTACTTCCAGGGCACCGGCGGTGAGCTGAAGGACTCCACGGGTGCGTACACGCTGGCGCCGGACGACGCACCGCAGTACGCCGGCACACCCGCGGAGGTCATCACCTACGCCGACTCGGACGGAAAGATCCTCAAGCGGGCCTTGACCTACCCATGGTCCAAGCAGACCGCGTCCCGTTCCCGCGAGTACGAGGACGGGACTGCCGCGGACCCTCTCCTCGCCCACCGCACGGGCGTCAAGCGCACGGACGAGATCCAGACCATCGACGACAACAGTTGGCGGGCCGTCCGCACGCTCACGACGGTCGACGACACCTACGGTCTGCCGATCGAGGTGGAGACGGCGGTCGTCAAGTCCAGCGGCTCCGGTGAGACGCTGTCCGACCGGACCTGCGTCGTGACGTCGTACGTGCACAACACGTCGGCGTGGCTGATCGGTCTGCCGAAGGAGCAGCGCACCACGGGCACGTCCTGCGCCGCCTCCGCCACCGCGGACCCGGCCACCGAACTCAAGTCGGCGGTGCAGAACAGCTACGACAACCTGGCCTACAAGGCGACCCCGGTCAAGGGCCTGGTCACCTCCGCGGCCGAGATCGACGGAACGGGAACGTACTCCGTTGTCACCGCCACGACGTACGACCCGTTGGGCCGGGTCCGGACGGTCACCGCTCCGGGCACCGGCATCACGGAGACGCAGTACACGCCCGGCGACGACGGCGGCCCGGTCACCCAGGTCAAGTCGATCAATGCCAAGGGCCACGCCACCACCACGGCCTACGACCCGGGCCGCGGCCTGGCCCTGTCGGTCACCGACCCCAACGGTCGGGTGACCCGCAACGAGTACGACTCGCTGGGCCGCCTGGTGAAGGGCTGGTCACCGTCCCGCTCTTCGGGCGGCAAGTCACCGAATGTCGAGATCGCCTATCAGTCGGCGATCGCGACGCCCGCCAAGAACGCTCCGGCCGCCGTGACCGTCAAGACGCTCAAGGACGACGGTTCCTACGCCGTTGAGGTGACCGTTTACGACGGTCTGACGCGCGAGGTCCAGAAGCAGAGCGAGGCCCACGGCCCCGGCCGCGTCATCGTGGACACCGAGTACAACGACCACGGACTGGTCGCCAAGAAGAGCGGCGCCTACCTGGCCAAGGGTGAGCCCGCCACGGAACTCTTCGCCCCCAGGTCGACGTCGCTCATCCCCAGCTCGGCCCAGTACCGCTACGACGGTCTGGAACGACAGGTCCGCGCGGCGGTCTATCACGCGGGCACCTACAAGTACGCGACGTCCACCTCGTACGACGCGGTCAGCACGACGGTGGACCCGCCGGGTTCGACAACCCCGAGGACGCGGACGCACGTCGACACCCTCGGCCGCGTCACGTCCGTCGCGCACTTCACCCAGAACGCCGCCGGCTCGGCCGCCGGGCGTACGACGACGTACGGGTATGACGCCAGGGGCAACCGCACCTCGGTCACCGACCCGGCGGGCAATGTGTGGTCGTACAAGTATGACGCCCGCGGCCGGGTGACGTCCTCCACCGACCCCGACACCGGAACGACGTCGACCTGGTACGACACCGCCGACCGCCCGAACCGGGTGAAGGACGCGCTTCAGCGGGAGACGTTCACCGAGTACGACGTGCTCGGGCGGGTCCTGAAGGTGAGACGGGGCTCGACGACCGCGAACCCCGCCAAGGAGTACACCTACGACGAGCTCCTCGGCGGGCTCGGCAAGCCGGTCGCTTCCATCCGGCACACGGACAACGGCGACTTCATCGATCGCGTCACCGGCTACGACACCGAGTACCACGTCACCGGCAGCGAGACGGTCATCCCGGCGAGCTCGACGACCACCGGCCTGGCCGGCACCTACGCATACGCGTACACCTACACGCCCACCGGACAACCGCAGTCGGTCACACTGCCCGCGGTGGGCGGCCTGGCTCGCGAGAAGGTCGTCACGCGCTACAACGGAGACGGCCTGGCGGAGTCGACCTCGGGTCTGACCTGGTACACGTCCGACGCCACCTACTCGCCCTACGGCGAGGTACTCCGTACGGTCTCCGGCTCCCAGCCCTACCGCGTCTGGACGACGAACTTCGTCGACCCGCACACGGGCAGCCTCCAGCGCACGGTGACGGACCGCGAGACATCCGGCCCGTACCGCATCACGGACAGTTACTACTCCTACGACGCCTCCGGCACGATCACCTCCAACGCCCGCCAACTCGGTGAGGTGTCGGGCAGTCCCTGGGACACCCAGTGCTTCACCTACGACGTGATGGGCGAACTGGCGCACGCCTGGACGTCGAACATCGCGCCGAACGGCAAGAACACCGGCTGCAAGTCCTCGAACGGCACGACCTGGGGCCCCCGAACCGACTACGCCGTCGCTTCAGGCCCGGCCGCCGATGCCCCCGACGCCGCGACGGACGCGGCGAGCCCGGACACGTCCCTCGCCTCGACGCTCGGGGCGGCCGCTCCGGACGCGGCGACGGTGTCGACCGGCGCCACCGCCTACCGTCAGTCGTTCACGTTCGACTGGCTCGGCAACCGAGCGACGATGACCGAGCACGACCCGGCGGACGCGACGAAGAACGTCACCTTCATGTACGGGTACGGCAAGACCCCCACGGCCAACGGTCCGGCCCAGCCGCACACGGCCACGTCGATCACCTCCACCCCGGCCGGAAAGGCCAGCGCCTACACCTTCGACGACACGGGCAACACCACGGTCCGAGCCCTGCCCACCACCACGCAGAACCTGGCCTGGTCCTCCGAGAACAAGCTGGACTCGATAACCGCTGACGGCAAGAAGACGACGTACATCTACGACGCCGACGGCAACCGCGTCCTGGAGAACTCGCCGTCCGGCTCGACCCTGTACCTGGGCGAGACCGAAGTCACCACGGACGCGACTGGAAAGATCACCCGGGCATCCCGCTCATACGTCCAGGCCGGCGCCCCGACCGTCGTCCGCACCACCACCAACGCAGCGTCGACAGGCCACAAACTCGCCGTCCTCATCGCCGACCACCTCGGCACGGCGAACACCTCGGTGGAACTGTCCACCGGTCAGCCGGTAACCCGCCGCACCTTCAAGCCGTACGGCGAAGCCCGCGGCACCAAGCCGACCAACTGGCCCAACAAGCGTGCGTACTTGGGCGTAGGCATCGACGACGCAGCCACGGGCCTGACCCACATCGGGGCTCGCGAGTACGACCAGAACTCGGGCCGCTTCCTCTCCGCGGACCCGATCATCGACATCGCCGATCCGCTTCAGATGAACGGGTACACCTACTCCCGGAACAGCCCCGTCTCCACATCGGATCCGACCGGCCTGAGGCCCATCGGGCTCTGCGAGTACACAGGGGGCTGCGCGCCCGGCACCAAGGAGTCGTTCACCCACAATACGAACGGCACCTGGACCCAGCACACGCTGCAGCAGCAGATGACGTCCCGTTCCGACGGATCCACCCTCTTCACCTACACCCACACCGCAGGCCGGAAGAAGTACAAGTCGTACACGACCGTGGGCAAGTACGGCACATACAACGGCATCGCCCCGCTGGGCGGAGACCTCAGGAAGAAGCAGGCGACCGACCTATTCAACTTCTTTGTCTTCGACACCGAGCAGGCGGGCGCGTGCCAGGACGATGTCTCGGCCGGTAACTGCCTGCCGCTCCTCGCGGACATTCCGTTCCTCAAGGTCTTCAAGCTGGCGAAGCTGAAGAGGTTCGATGACCTGGGTGAAGGGGCGTCGGACGCCACCAAGCAGCTCCCCGGTTGCAAGTGCTTCCTGGCCGGCACAGACGTCCTCATGGCCGACGGGTCGACCAAGGACATCGAAGACGTCAATCTCGGAGACAAGGTCCTTGCGACCGACCCGGAGACCGGCGAGACCGGCCTCCGGAAGGTAACTCGCCTCATCCGAACCGAGGGCGACAAGTACTTCAACGAGCTGTCCATCGCGACCGAGGACGGCATCGAGAAGCTCACGGCGACGCACGAGCATCCGTTCTGGTCTCCCTCCGAGCGGGACTGGGTCGCGGCGGGTGAGCTCAAGCCGGACATGACGTTGCGCACGGACGAGGGCGACACGGTCATCGTCACGGACAATCGCCCGTTCACCGAGCGGGCGCGGACGTACAACCTCACCGTCGATGACCTGCATACGTACTATGTGCTGGCGGGAGCTACGCCGGTCCTCGTCCACAATTCTGGGGGATGCCCAACTGGGGCCCCGCGCTCGGCGGACGGCAAGTTCTCGAAGCGTAACGGCGAGCCTGGGCGTGATGGTGCTGCGGATGAAGCAAACGCCTGGGATCAGCTGGAAATGGACGGCGCATTGGTCATGCGCAACGAAACTGCAGTTTCCGCGCCAGGAATGCGAGTCCGCAAGTATGACGGCACGGTTGAGATCAACGGTCAGTGGTATGGAATAGAGGTTAAGGGCGGAACTGCCAAGAAGAATCCTCAACAACGGCAATTCGATGATTGGCTCAATACGCCTGGAAATACGGTCACTACTAGCGATGGCCGAACGCTTGTCGGAGTCCATGATGTGTGGATAGATCGGTAGTGCCTGAGGGGTCGACCCGGACGATCAGGTCGACCCCACAGGCGATCTGGCCGGACTGCGGTACCGTATCCGCAGCTCAGTGCTGCGAGTCGGCCCCGGCTCGCGACTTCGGGAGAGATGGTGAGGATGAGTTTCGATCTGATTTTTTGGTATCAAAAAGTGGCCCCGACGTCAGGGGAGGCCGCTCAGATCTACGATCAGTTGACGGATGGAATTACCGGTATCGTCGAAGAGAGTTCGGCTGTCGAGGACTTCTACCGAGCCGTGATCTCCGAATTTCCAGATCTAAGCGAAGAAAATATGGAGGAGTCCCCGTGGGCCTCTCCTCTCTATGTCACCGGAGAGTGCGTAATTGCCGCTATCTCTTGGTCGCGTTCCAGTGAAGTTTCTTCGGTGCTGCTCGACTTGGCGTCGACGCACGAGCTGACTGTGTACGACCCCCAGGATCAAGTGGTCTACGGAAATTCCGGAGACAGCTCAAACCGCTGATGAATTGAGGGAGGAGGTATACCGCGGAGAGCGCGTCAGCTGCCGCTGCACAGGTACTTGACGCAACGGTGACGGCAACGTCAGCGGACGACGGCTGTGGCAGGTGGGTGGTCGGGGTTGTTGCTGGTAGGGCTGAGGGCGTTGCCGAGGGTATCGATGGCCTGGCGCTGGAGGCGGAGTCGGACGTGGGCGTAGACGCCGGCGGTGACGCCGATGTGGGCGTGGCCCAACAACTCCTTGATCACGACGAGGTCGACGCCCTGTTCCGGAAGCAGGGTGGCAGTCGAGTGCCGGAGGTCGTGGAAGCGGATCACGCGGAGTCCAGCGCGGTGAAGGAGGTGGCGGAAGCGGCGTGTGAGGTTGGTGGGATCAAGTGGTCTGCCAGTGGCGGTGGTGAAGATGAGGCCGTTGTCGGCCCAGCCCGTCCCGGCCGCCTGACGTTCCTCCTGCTGTCGTTCCTGGTGGGTCTTGAGAGAGTTGATGCATTCGGCGGGCAGGGCGATGCGGCGTTCGGAGGCGCGAGTCTTGGTGTGCAAGATGGTCAGGCCGCCGGTGCGGGTGCGCTGGAGGGAGCGGTGGATGCTGGCGGTCACTCGGGGTGAGCTGTTCAGAGTTTCTTTACTTGATCAAGGCGGCCCGCTGGCGCGGCCCGCGCGCGCCCGGCCCTGCGGGGCCGCCGCCCGCTCCTGTCTCCGACCCGCTCGCCGACGACCCCGCAGGACCGGGCGCGCAACAGTCAGCACAACGAACCTTCCCGGGGCTCCGCCCCAGACCCCGGCCCTCCCTCCGAGGGGCAGGGGGCCGTGTGTCGGTGCGGCTTCGTAGTGGTGTGGGGTTCGAGGTCGCGGGAGGGGTCCCTCGCCGCCCGGTCACCGAAGGCGTACCAGGAACCCCCGGGGGCCGCCAAGGCCGAGCGCACGCGTCACGATGTGAGCCTTGGCGGCCCCCGGAGAACCCTGGCACGGCGAAGCTGCCCGACCGACGAGGGACCCCTCCCGCTCAGGCCAGCTTCTTGCCGGATGCCTCGGCGCTGGCCAGGTGTGGTTTCCTCCGTGCTGTGGTGCATCAAGGGTGGTCAGGACACCAGCAGTTCGGCGACTTCGGGCACGTCTCGAAAGGCCCGCAGGCGGTCCAGCACGATCCGCGTGCGCTCTGCCGTGCGTTCGCTGCCGCTCTGCGCAAGAGCGAGCATCCGGCTCGTTGTCGCGGCGGCGGCCTCGGGCTCGTTGGCGTCGGCGTAGGCCACGGCGAGCCATGAGAGGTACAGCGCCAACTCTCGGGAGTGGCTGGCGTCGTAGCGTCCGAGCACGTCCGTCAGCAGCGGCACGGCGCGCAGGGGGCGCCTCAGCTCGGTGTAGACGCGGGCTTCCATGACCTGCAATTCCCCGGCGTCCATCCAGTACAGGTACGACGGCGATTGGGTGCTGGCGGAGTCCTCGGCCAGGGCCTCGGCTGCTTCTCCGAGGGCGGCCATCGCCGGGCGGTCCTGCCCGGCCCGGGTATGCGCCCAGGCCACTCGATCCAGATACAGCGCGCGCGCCTTCGGCGGGGCGTCCGGACCGGCGTCCTCCAGTGCGGCGCGGGCCAGCCCGACCGCGTCGCCAGCGTGCCCGGTGTTGCTCCACTGGTAGGCCAGCGAGCCCGCAACGTTCCCGGACAGCACGCCGTCCCCCGCGGCCCGTGCGGCGCTCATGCCGAGCCGGTAGATACGCTCTGCCTCGGCATGCTCCCCGGCGTCGGACGCCACCCACCCAGCGATTTGCGCCAACTCGCCGATAGCCCGAAGCAGTTCACGGCCGACCTCTTCGGTATGCACTCCCTCGCGGTAGAGCTTCACCGCCGCCCGCAGCTCGCGCAGAGCGGGACCGATCAGATCCTTGCCGTACACCACGTCGTCGGCCAGCCGCAGCCCGTGGACCCGCTGGGCCAGGTCGACCACCTGCCCGGCCCCGATCCGGCGGCCCGAGCGGGCGCTTAGTGGGGATAGCGGGTCGCCCTCGGGCAGGAAGTCGGCCACGGACCGTACGTGCGCAGCGAACTCGACAGACGCAACAACCTTCGCCGCCTCCAGCATCTCGCGCGGAACCTGAAGCACCCGCGCGAGGAACGGCAGCCACTCGCGCGGTGACCGCTTCCCAATCTCCCAGCGGGACACGTCATTTCGTGTCGGAGGAACACGCCCAGGCGCAGCCTCAGCCAGTGCCTCGGCGAGCCGCCCCTGACTCCACCCACGCGCCAGACGCAGCCGCCTGACCAGTTCCCCGATCGTCTCCCGCACCCAACCAGCTTGGCAGACAGAAAGGCAGACACGCTGGCTGCTCCCAAAGGCCCACGCCAGCGAGACCGTGATCAGTAGCCCCGAGTCGAGCCGAGGAGAGGGAATCAGGATGGCGGAGCGAGCGACACAAAAGCCCGGAGGACTCACGGCGCAGGGGCCGCGACTGCTGCCGTGGAGCACCGTGGGCGGAAACCCCTGTTACCTGAGCACCGACGGCCAGGGCTACCTCGCCAACCTCGCCGACAACATCGAAGCCGTACAGCTGGGCATGGGCGAGGACCTGCTGGGATACGCCCGAGACGCCATGGCCCCTGACGCGAAGACCTTGTCGGCGACCGAATACCGCTGGCTGGCCCGTCGGCTGAGCGAAGCCCTCTCCGACGCGCTCAGGGTCGCCGACTCACGCGGTCAGCGCCTCCCCGACCCGGAAGAGGTGACCGAGGATGCCTGACTCTGTGAACACCGACGCACAGTCCCGTGGTGCGCGAGGACGCTACCGATTCCGCGACTACCACGTGACAACCGTCCCCGACCCCCTGGCTCTGCCGGCCTTCACGGCGGTCTGCGTCACCCGCGAGGAACGCAACTGCGGTGCCACATCCGGCACCCTGCACACCCCGGACGAGCTGACCCGCTGGATCGCCGAACACTGCGCCCAGACCGGCCACCAGGACTACGAGCAGACCGTCCGTGCCATGCTCCGTGCCGAGCCCGGAGCATGGCAGTAAAGCCCCCTCCCCCAGCGGCAGCGGCACCGTGCGCCCCGCACACCTGACGGCAGTAGCGACGGCAACACGCACGGATCTCCCCGCACAGCCACGGACACCAGCGGAACCCGAAACCACCGCTGATCTGCGAATACGCAGATAGAGAGGGGTCGCGTAGCACACGTATTATGTGCTGGCGGGAGCTACGCCGGTCCTCGTTCACAACAGCAACAGCAACTGCGGCATTCGCAAGCACGACAAAGCCCGTGGCGCTGCCGGTGTCGATGAAACGACGGAGACGTTTGAGAAGTTCTACGACAAGTCCGATATCTACAGTGAGAGCTACGGGAATGGACTTGATTTGTGGACCCCTTATGGCAGGCGTCAAGTGGATATCGCGGTCCGGAACCCAGACGGAAACCTTCACCTTTATGAGGTGAAGGTGAATAAATCGAATTACACGAGGGGTCAGCGAAGGAAGGATGGCTAGCGAAGACGTACGGGTTTGAAACCTCGGTCGTCCGGCGCGGTACAGAGTGTCCAATCTGCAACCCCTAACCTGAGAGGACGGCCTGTGAGTAGCGACTTCGGCTTCTGGAAGCGCTCTGCCGGGAACGCTGAGGAAGTTTTCGACAACCTCGCTGAGGGCGACACCAGCGACCTTGTCGTGAGCCCTGACGTGTTGCGGTTCCGGGAGGAGTTGCTGACTAGGTGGCCAGATGTGGAAGACGTTCTGGAGCCGTCTCGATTCGACCTGGAAGAGGATCCGGATGACGCGGGAAAGTACGTCCTCCTGACCCTCTCGGTTCGCCAACTGGATTATCTCCCTGAGATTCTTGACATGGCGAAGAGGGACGGCCTCGTCGGATTCAGCGGAGTGGCGGGCGAGCCGATTTAAGGCTTCCGATTCGCTGCGCATCCAAGCGCAAAGATACGGCCCCTGTAGGTGTCGGCGAATTCAAGGGGTCGTTGCAACACGTGGTCGGTTGATCAGGCCGCGAGCAGTTTAGACAGGCGCTCGGCTGGGGTTTCCCAGCCGAGCGT
>NZ_JBEZLR010000018.1:0-114734 GCF_040652275.1 Streptomyces sp. NPDC048275 | reverse complement strand
TCAACGTGCCGGGGTCACGGACGACCGTGCGCAGCCGCTCCCGCAGCGGGCCCTCGATGGGCTGATACACCTCGGGGATCTCCCGCCCCGTCCACTGGGCGACCTGGCGCCGCTTGGACCCGGCGAAGCGGCGCACGAGCAGCACCGTCTCGGGAAGCAGCCCGGCACCGACCACCGCGAGGGTGGCGACGGCCGTGAACAGCAGCACCGTGATGAAGATGATCGAGCCGAACGCCAGGCAGCCGCGAGCGCCAGCTGGACCGTGGCCAGCGCCGCCTGCCGCACCCTCTTTCTCATAGCCATCAGGCTAGGAAGCCCTGAGCCCCGACGCGGGAGAGCAGACCACCGTGCCGATGGTGGAGCCCGCTACACCACGGGTTCGGGAGAGCACTCTCTCGTGACGGCGAGCCTGCGACGGGATCGTTGAATGCGGAAGCTCACGCCCCCGCAAAAGGAAAAGTCATGAAGTCGCCTGCCCTCCTCGATGGTGCTCCGGTCAGCGCTCCGGTCGCTGTTCCTGGCCGGCTTCTCCGCCGCCGCGGCCTCCGCCGCCAGGCCACGGGAGCCCCCGGCCCCATCGCTTGAAGTACCCCCGGCCCGAACGCTTGAAGTACCCCCGTGGATCGTCTTCGTCGCCCCCGACGGGCAGAAGATCACCGCCGCCGAAAACAAGGCGGTCGTCGACGAACTCGTCGACGAGGCGTCCGAGGGATCCCAGGTCGTCGGCGCGGTGAGCCCCTTCCAGGCCGACGCCGTGAGCAAGGACGCGACGACCGCCTACGCGACCGTCACCTACAAGGTGAAGGCCGACGACCTCACCGACGCCACCAAGAACCACCTGGAAGACGCGATAGCCCAGGCCAAGGACGCGGGCCTGACCGTCGAGGTCGGCGGCGACGCGCTGGCGACCCAGCCCTCCGCGGGCGGATCGGCCGAGGCGATCGGCATCGCGATCGCCGCGGTCGTGCTGCTGATGACCTTCGGTTCCCTGGCCGCCGCCGGGCTCCCGCTGCTCACCGCGGTCCTGGGTGTCGGTGTCTCGATGGCTTCGATCATGGCTCTGGCCAGCGCGTTCGACCTGTCCTCGACGACCGGCACACTCGCCACCATGCTCGGCCTGGCCTGCGGCATCGACTACGCCGTCTTCATCGTCTCGCGCTACCGCGAGGAGCGCGCCAAGGGCCACACCCCGCAGGAAGCCACCGCCCTCGCCACCGGCACCGCCGGCTCCGCCGTGGTCTTCGCCGGCCTCACCGTCGTCATCGCACTCGCCGGACTCTCGGTCGTCGGCATCCCGATGCTCACCAAGATGGGCCTGGCCGCCGCCGGAGCGGTCGTCGTCGGCGTTCTCATCGCCCTCACCCTGGTCCCCGCCCTGCTCGGGTTCTGGCCCAACGCCGTCCTGTCCCGCTCCGCCCGCAAGCGCGGCAGGATCAAGGAAGGCGGCGAGAACAACGGCGGCAGCCGCTGGGCCCGCTTCGTCCTGCGCCGCCCCGTGCCCGTACTCCTCGCCTCGGTCGCGGGTCTGGGTGCCCTCGCCGTCCCCGTCACGGACCTCCAACTGGGCATGCCCGGAGCCGAGGCCAAGCCCACCTCCACCACCGAGCGCCGCGCCTACGACGACCTCGCCAAGGGCTTCGGCCCCGGCTTCAACGGACCCCTGTCCATCGTCGTGGACGCCAAGGGCGCCGAGGACCCCGAGGCCGCGGTGAAGGTGATCGAGGAGAAGATCGGCGCCACCGAGGGCGTCGTCTCCGTCTCGGCCGCCCGGTTCAACCCCGCCGGTGACACCGCGGTCTTCTCCGCCGTCCCGGCCACCGCCCCCACCAGCACGCAGACCCAGGACCTCGTCAAAACCATCCGGGACCAGCGTCCCGCCACCGAGTCCGCGACCAATGGGGCGAGCTTCGAGGTCACCGGCACCACCGCGCTCAACATCGACATGGCCGAGAAAACCCAGAAGGCGCTCATCCCCTACCTGATCGTGGTGGTGGGCCTGGCCATCCTGCTCCTGATGATCGTCTTCCGGTCCGTCCTCGTCCCGATCAAGGCGGCTGTCGGCTTCCTGCTCTCGGTGCTCGCCGCGCTCGGCTCCGTCGTCGCGGTCTTCCAGTGGGGCTGGGGTGCCTCGCTCCTCGGCGTCGAGTCGACCGGCCCGATCATGAGCCTGATGCCGATCTTCCTGGTGGGCATCGTGTTCGGCCTCGCCATGGATTACGAGGTGTTCCTGGTCGCCCGGATGCGGGAGGCCTACGTCCATGGCGACAGCCCCAGCCAGGCCATCCAGAGCGGCTTCCGCTACAGCGCCCGCGTCGTGGTCGCCGCCGCACTGATCATGATGGCCGTGTTCTCCGGGTTCATCGGCGCCGGCGAATCCATGATCAAGATGATCGGCTTCGGACTCGCCATCGCCGTTCTGTTCGACGCGTTCGTCGTCCGCATGGCCTTCGTACCCGCCGTCCTCGCCCTGCTCGGCAAGGCCGCCTGGTGGATGCCTCGCCTGCTGGACAAGGTCCTGCCCAAGGTCGACGTCGAGGGCCAAGGTCTTGTCCGACAGTCCGCCGTCACCCCGGCGCGGACCAGCCCGGCCGAACGCCAACCGGCCCGCGCCTGACACCCACACCCACGCCGAGGGCCGCCCGTGACGACACGGGCGGCCCTCGGCCCGCCACCTGTCCAGCACGGCCAGGACCTGTCCGGCCGATCACGGTGGAGGACTCGCTACACCACCATCAAAGGGGCGTCCTTCCTCCACTTGAGGATCTTGTCGAAGCTGACCACCGCGCCGCCCCGCCCCGGCTCATTGACGATCTGGACGTGGTCGGCGAGTTCCTGGATGAGACACAGGCCCCGACCGTGCTCGGCGTCGCCGTGGGCGGGGCGGAACGGGGCGCGGGCACGTCCTGAGGGGAAGCCGGGTCCGGAGTCGGAGACTTCGATGCGGCACTTCTCGCCGTCGAGGTAGGCAGTGACCCGGTAAGCCTCGGAAGAGGCACCGTGGGCGGTGTCGCCGCCGTGCTCGACGGCGTTGGCGCAGGCCTCGCTGAGGGCGACGGACAGGTCGTACGAGACATCCGGGTCGACGCCCGCCGTCTCCATCGTGCCGAGCAGCAGACGTCTGGCGAGCGGAACGCTCGCAGCCTCGCGCCGCAAATGGAGTGACCACCAGATGCTCATGCTCCAGCCTCCTGGCCGCGGCTCGACATACCGTTACGTATTGCCGCAAGCACCCGTGCGCAATCGCCCACTTGACGTGATGCCGCCCATACGGTGGACGCGCGGGCGACAGGGATCGGTGTATGGGCGGGCGGATCCCCCAGATGGCGCCGCCGATCCCCCCAGGCGGCGCGGGCGAATTCACCCCAGATGATGATCTTCCGTATCGTACCCAGCGGAACGTCACCTTGTGGACCTGCCGTGGGGAGCGGATAAGGCCAGTGCGATGATGAGCCCGCCATGACTGCCCCCCACCAACGAACGGCGCGCTCCGGATACGAGGTCCGGACCCTGCGGGCCGCGGTGTTCGCCGCGGTCTGCGTCGCGCTGGCCGCGGCAGGTCATGGGATCGCCTCCTGCACCACGGTCCCCCTGTGGACACTGGGCGCAGGATTCCTCGCGGTCTTCGCCGTCGCCGCCGTGCTGGCGGGGCGCGAACGTTCACTTCCGGGCATCGCCGCGCTGCTCGCCGTCGGCCAGACCGCGCTGCACACACTGTTCGGGCTCGGTACGACGACTGTCGGCTCCAGCGTCTCCCCGTCCATGTCGATGGCCGACACCTCGCTCGTGGAACGCGCCGCGCGGCTGGTGTGCGGTACGACCGCGGCAGCGATCAGCCCCGTGCAGGCCCAGAAGATCCTCGCCGACGCGCGGCTCGACACAGGTACGACGTTCTCCATGCACCACCCCGCGGACGCGATGTCGACCACCGCGGGCTCCTCGATGACGGTGCTGCCGTCCCTGCCGATGCTGCTCGGCCACATCCTCGCGGCCCTCGCCGCCGGATGGGTGCTGCGCCACGGGGACCTGACACTGCTGCGGCTCATGCGGCTGTCCGCGCACGGGGTCACGGAAGGGGCGCTCGTACGATCCCTGTGCGGGGCGCTCGCACTCGTACGCGCCCTGCGGGCCGGACTGCCGGAGACGCCCGGTGTGACACCGCGCGCCCCGCGCACCGCGCTGCTCACACCGCCGAAGCCCCGTACCACCACGCTTCAGCACATCGTGATCCGGCGCGGGCCGCCACACTCCACCGCTCTCGCCCTCGCCGCCTGACACGACGCGCCACTCCACGAAGACCAAGGGGATGCCGTCGTGCGGCACGCGCGCGTGCCGTTGTCGTACGCGCGCTCCTCACCTCATCGGAATTCCGTCATCGGAGTTCCGTCATCGGACTCACAGTGGAGTGTTCCCTTCCATGAAGGCTTCCCGTATCGCCGCCGCCGGCGCTGTCGCCGCCTCGGCCGTCCTCGCCGTGTCCGCCCCTGCCTTCGCGCACGTCAGCGTCCAGCCGGAGGGCGAGGCCGCCAAGGGCGGCTACGCCGTCGTCGACTTCAAGGTCCCGAACGAGCGTGACGACGCCTCGACCACCAAGATCGAGGTCACCCTCCCGACGGACCACCCGCTCTCGTCCGTCATGCCGCAGCCGCTGGACGGCTGGTCCGTGAAGGTCACCAAGAGCAAGTTGGACACCCCGGTCACCCTGCACGGCGAGAAGATCTCCGAGGCCGTCTCCAAGGTCACCTGGACCGCCACGGGCAAGGGCATCGAGCCGGGCTTCTTCCAGAAGTTCCCGCTCTCCATCGGCCAGTTGCCCGAGGACGCGGACGAACTGGTCTTCAAGGCGATCCAGACGTACGACAACAAGGAGGTCGTGCGCTGGATCGAGGTGCAGGAGGAAGGCGCGGAGGAGCCCGAGAACCCGGCTCCGGTGCTCGCGCTCTCCGCCGCGTCCGAGGACGGCCACCACGGGGCGTCCGCCACGGACGAGGCCACCGCCGAGAAAGCCTCCGACGAAGCCACGACCGCCGCCGTCCCCGCGGCCGCCGAGTCCTCCTCCGACTCCAGCGACACCACCGCCCGCGTCCTCGGCGTCGTGGGCATCGTCGTCGGCGCGGCGGGCGTGGCCTACGGCGTTCTGGCCGGGCGTCGGCGTACCACCGCCTGAGGCCCACGCAACCCTTCCGTTGTGCACCGGCGGGTCGTACGGCCTCGTCAACGACGTCGTACGACCCCGGTGCACGCCGGATTCCTCACATCTGGGACATTTTTCTATGCGCAAGAAGACGTATGCCGCGGCCGCCCTGTTCGCCGCCGCCGCACTGACCCTTTCCGCCTGCGGCAGTGGCGACGACGGCAACAAGCCCATCGCCGACGTGTCCGCCGAGTCCGGCTCGGGCAAGGTCGCGACGGTACTCGACCAGCCGTTCGAGAAGCCGGACCTCGTACTCACCGACACGCAGGGCAAGAAGTACGACCTCCGGGCGCAGACCAAGGGCGCGCCGACGCTGATCTACTTCGGCTACACCCACTGCCCCGACGTCTGCCCGCTGACGATGAACAACGTCGCCGTCGCCAAGAAGCAGCTGCCCAAGGCCCAGCAGGACAAGCTCCGCGTCGTTTTCGTCACCACCGACCCGGACCGCGACACCCCCTCCGCGCTGGGCAAGTGGCTCAAGGGCCTGGACTCCGACTTCGTCGGCCTGACCGGCGACTTCGCCACGATCCAGGCCGGCGCCCGCACTCTGGGCATCTCCATCGATCCGACGTCGAAGGACAAGGACGGCAAGCTCGTCTCCGTGCACGGCACGCAGGTCATCGCGTTCTCGCCGAAGACCGACGGCGGCTATGTGCTGTACGGCGAGGACGCTGACGTCGACGACTACACCAAGGACCTGCCCAAGCTCATCAAGGGGCAGAACCCGTGAGGCGTCCGGTGGGAACCGCCGTAGTGATCGCCGCGGCCCTGACGCTCGCGGGGTGCGGCGCGGACAGTTCCGCGAACACCTCGGCCAAACCCGAACTGAAGGTCACCGGCGCCTACATGCCCGCCCCCATCATGGACACCATGGCGGCCGGCTTCTTCACCGTCACCAACTCCGGTGGTGCCGACACCCTGACCTCGGTCACCAGCGACCTCTCCGACGACGTCACGCTGCACTCCACCCAGGGCGGCGCGATGAACGAGGAGAAGTCTTTCGCCATACCTGCGGACGGCACGCTCGCCTTCGCGAGCGGCGGCAACCACCTCATGTTCGAAAAGCTCACCCACAAGCCCCAGGAGGGCGAGAAGGTGTCGCTCGAGCTGCACTTCGCCAAGACCGGCACGGTGAAGATCTCCATGCCGGTGAAGTCCGCGACGTACAACCCGAAGACCGGACACTGAGGGAGCGATCACTGTGACGCAGACCATCTCTCCCACAGCCGCTGGCCGCAGCACTTCTGACGCCTGTCCCCGTGGCGCTTCCAGCGCCTGCGCCCGTGGCACTTCTCGTGCCGCTCTTCGGGTACGGACGTTGCTGTTGCTGTTGCTCGCCGTCGTGGGCTCGGTCCTCGCCGGTGCGGCGCCGGCCTCCGCGCACGCCGCGCTGACCGGAAGCGACCCGCAGCAGGGAGCGGTGGTCGAACAGGCACCCACCCAGGTCTCGCTCACCTTCTCCGAGCAGGTCGCGCTGTCCGACGGCTCGCTCCGCGTACTCGACCCCAAGGGCAAGCGCGTCGACACCGGCAAGGCGACCAACCTGAGCGGCACCACGTACGGCGTGAAGCTGCACTCGGGGCTGCCCGACGGCACCTTCACCGTCACCTACCAGGTGGTCTCGGTGGACAGCCACCCCGTCTCGGGCGCCTTCACCTTCTCCATCGGGGCACCCTCGCAGACCTCCGTCGCGCTGTCCGACGAGACGGCCGGCGGCGGAGTCGTCGGCGCACTCTACGGAGTCGGGCGCTATGTCTCGTACGCCGGATTCATTCTCCTCGTCGGCGGCGCGGCCTTCGTACTGGCCTGCTGGCAGCGGGGGGCCGGAGTCCGGCCGGTGCAGCGGCTCGTGGTCTCCGGGTGGCTCGCGCTGACCGGAGCCACCCTCGCGCTGCTGCTCCTGCGCGGCTCGTACGTCGGCTCCGGCAAGGTCGGCGACATCTTCGACCTGACGCTTCTGGGGCAGGTACTGCAGACCAAATCAGGTGCGGCGCTGATCTCGAGGCTGCTGCTGCTCGCCGCGGGCGCGCTGTTCATCGCGGTGCTCTTCGGGGCGTACGCGCGGCGTGACGAGGCAGACGGGCCCGACGCGTCCGACGAGGCAGCCGACGAGAAGAAGGACCTCACCTTCGGGCTCGCGATCGGCGGCGCCGTCATCGCGGCGGGCCTGGCCGCGAGCTGGGCGATGGCCGAGCACGCCTCGACCGGCGTCCAGGCGGACCTCGCGATGCCCGTCGATGTCCTGCACCTGCTGGCGGTCGCCGTCTGGCTGGGCGGTCTGTCGACGCTCCTCGTGGCGCTGTTCCGGGCGCCGGCCGAGGCACAGATCGAGGCGGCGACCGTACGGCGCTTCTCTCAGGTCGCGTTCGGCAGCGTGACCGTGCTGGCCGCGACCGGGATCTACCAGTCGTGGCGCCAGGTCGGCTCCTGGTCGGCACTCACGGGCACGGCGTACGGGCAGCTGCTGCTCGTCAAGGTCGGCCTGGTGGCGGTGCTCGTCGGCATCGCGTGGATCTCGCGGCGCTGGACGGCGCAGCTGTCCGAGGCACCGCCCGCGAAGGCCGTGGCAGGCAGAGCAGCACCGGCCAAGACGGCGAAGGAACCCGCCGCGGTGGCCGCGGGCACCGGAGACTCCCGGCGCGCCTCCCAACTCGCCCGGCAGCGGGCCGCCGTGGCCACGGCACGCGACAAGCGCATCCGCGCTGCCGACCCGATCCGTACCGGCCTGCGCCGCTCGGTGCTCGCGGAGGCGGGTGTCGCGGTCGTACTGCTGGCCGTCACGACCTTGCTGACGTCCACCGAGCCGGGGCGCACGGAGGAAGCCGCCCAGCAGGCCACCGCGTCCACGTCGCAGCGGTCCGGACCGCTGTCGCTGAAGATCCCGTTCGACACCGGCGGCGAGGACGGCAAGGGCACCGTGGAGGTCACCCTCGACCCGGCCCGGATCGGCAGCAACGAGATGCACGTCTTCGTGGTGCGGCCGAACGGCAAGGCCTTCGACGTCCCCGAGGTGAAGGTCGCCTTCACCCTCGCCGCCAAGGACATCGGCCCACTGCCCGTGACCCCTGACCACATCGCCACCGGGCACTGGTCGGCGAGCGGGGTCCAGCTCCCCATGGCGGGCGACTGGAAGATCGCGGTGACCGTGCGCACCTCCGACATCGACCAAGCGACCGTGAACAAGAACGCGAAGATCGGCTGAACCTCACCATGGCTGACCAGTCCACTCCGGGGGCGTCCGCTCAGAAGTCCGCTCAGGGCTCGGCTCAGGACACTTCCCGGGAGACCACTCAGGCGGACTCTCCCCAGGTGACCTCTCCTCGGGGGGTCGATGGCGTCTTTACGCGGCGCCGACTGCTCGGCACCGCCGGTGCCACCGGTCTCGCCCTGGGCGCGGCCGGAGGCGCCGCCGGGTATGCGGCGGCACCCTCCGCCGACAACGCCACGCCCTTGACCTCGCTCGGCGCGGACACGGTGATGTTTCACGGGAAACATCAGCCGGGCATCACCACGGCCCTCCAGGCACGCGGCCATCTCGTCGCGTTCGACCTGGCGGCGGGCGCGGGCCGCAAGGAGGCAGCCGCACTGCTGCGCCGCTGGTCGACGACGGCCCAGAGGCTGATGGCGGGCGAGGCCGCCGCGCACGACGACACGGACGTCGCCCGCGACGCCGGCCCGTCGTCCCTGACGGTCACCTTCGGCTTCGGCCACAGCTTCTTCGCGCGTACGGGCCTGGAGAAGCAGCGCCCGGTCGCCCTCGACCCGCTGCCCGACTTCTCCTCCGACCACCTCGACAAGGCGCGCAGCAACGGCGACCTGTGGGTGCAGATCGGCGCGGACGACGCGCTGGTCGCCTTCCACGCCCTGCGCACGATCCAGAAGGACGCGGGCAGCGCGGCCCGGGTGCGCTGGCAGATGAACGGCTTCAACCGCTCGCCCGGCGCCACCTCCCAGCCGATGACGGCCCGCAATCTGATGGGCCAGATCGACGGCACCCGCAATCCGAAACCGTCCGAGTCCGACTTCGACCAGCGCATCTTCGTGCCCGCCTCCGGCGACCCGGAGTGGATGGCGAACGGCTCGTACGCCGTCGTACGACGGATCCGGATGCTCCTCGACGACTGGGAGAAGCTCTCGGTCACCGCCCAGGAGGACGTCATCGGGCGGAAGAAGTCCAACGGGGCGCCCCTGACCGGCGGCACCGAGACCACCGCGATGAACCTCGACAAGACCGACGCCGACGGGAAGCTCGTCGTCCCCATCAACGCGCACGCCCGCATCAGCCGGCCCGACCAGAACGGCGGCGCCGCGATGCTGCGCCGTCCGTTCTCCTTCCACGACGGCTTCGACCCGGACGGCGTGCCCGACGCGGGCCTGCTCTTCGTCTGCTGGCAGGCGGATCCGCTGCGCGCCTTCGTCCCCGTCCAGCGCAAGCTCGACCGGGGCGACGCGCTGTCCACGTTCATCCGCCACGAGGCGAGCGGGCTGTTCGCGGTGCCGGGCGGGGCGGCGGAGGGGGAGTACGTGGGGCAGCGGCTGCTGGAGGGGTGAGGGTCCCCCTTCGGGGCCGCGGTTTCCCCAGGCGTCAGCCGGGTGGGACACGGCCCATTAGGGTGAGGTCATGCCAGCCAGCTATGCGTATCTCGGTCCCGAAGGCACCTTCACCGAAGTCGCCCTGCGCACGCTTCCGGAGACTGCCACCCGGCAGCTCGTCCCGATGGTGTCGGTTCCCGCCGCGCTGGACGCCGTCCGCAACGGCGAGGCCGAGGCCGCGTTCGTGCCGATCGAGAACTCGGTGGAGGGCGGCATCACCACGACCCTCGACGAGCTGGTCGCGGGCAAGCCGCTGATGATCTACCGCGAGGTGCTGCTGTCGATCACCTTCGCGCTGCTGGTCAGGCCCGGCACGAAACTGTCGGAGATCAAGACCGTGACCGCGCACCCCGCCGCGCAGCCGCAGGTGCGCAACTGGATGAAGGCGAACCTCCCGGACGTGCTCTGGGAGTCCTCGGCCTCGAACGCGGACGGTGCCCGACTCGTGCAGGAGGGCCGGTACGACGCCGCCTTCGCGGGCGAGTTCGCCGCTGCCACCTACGGTCTGGAACCGCTGGAGACCGGTATCCACGACGCGGAGAACGCGCAGACACGCTTCGTACTGGTGGGCAGGCCCGCCCGGCCCGCCGCGCCGACCGGTGCGGACAAGACGTCCGTGGTCATCTGGCAGCGCGACGACCACCCGGGCGCCCTTCTGGAGCTGCTCCAGGAGTTCGCGGTGCGCGGCGTCAACCTGATGCTGTTGCAGTCCCGGCCGACCGGCGAGGGCATCGGCAACTACTGCTTCGCCATTGACGCCGAGGGCCACATCTCGGACAGCCGTGTGGGCGAGGCGCTCATGGGGCTCAAGCGGGTCTGCCCTCAGGTGCGTTTCCTCGGCTCGTACCCCCGCGCGGAGGTCGACCCCAAGGACGTACGCGCGCCCCGGGCCGGTACGTCGGACGGCGAATTCGCCGCCGCGTCGGACTGGCTGGCGCGCTGCCAGGACGGCCGGTTCTAAGCGGTTCGCGCACCGCCGCCGCGAGTCGTTCTCGCCAGTCTTACCTGCAGATTTTCGTCATCCACAGTGTTATCCACAGGTGGGCTTCTCGACCTGGGGACAAGTCGACAACGAAGCACTACATCGTCGACAAATCGGCCTACAGGCCCCAACTTCGTCCACAGCCCGGCACATCACCCCTCGTCCACTCTTTTCCCTTGATCAATCCTTTGGGGGGAAGCATTTCCACTCGAACGTGGGTGTAGGGGTGGTTTGACCCGGGAATCCTTCGTCCCGCATGCGGCTTTCGGAATGATCACCTCCGAAGTCCACAGATCTTCCGCACAGCCTGTGGATAACTTTTCGGGGGCATGGATTCCTGTGGACAACCCTCACCAAGTCCCGTTCTCCACAAGGGAGTCCGGTCAACCGATCAACCACTGTCTGCCCCGTTTCAGGGAGCACCGTCCCATTTATTGACGCCCATTGACGCTCACTGACGATCAAGGGAGCGAGTAAGGGAGCGGAGAAGGGATTCGGATCGGCATTTCACTCATAACGCAACAGACCCCACACACCGGAATATCGAGTCGTTGGCCGGAAGCACGCACCGGTAGCCTTGAGGGGTGATTGACCTTCGCCTGCTCCGTGAGGACCCCGACCGTGTGCGTGCGTCGCAGCGCGCCCGTGGAGAGGACGTCGCACTCGTCGACGTCCTCCTTTCCGCCGACGAGCGGCGCAGGTCGTCCGGCGTCCGCTTCGACGAGCTCCGTTCCGAGCAGAAGGCGCTCGGCAAGCTGATCCCCAAGGCCTCCGGTGACGAGAAGGCAGAGCTGCTGAAGAAGGCTGGCCAGCTGGCCGCCGACGTCAAGGCGGCCGACGCCGAGCAGCACGAGGCGGACGAGGAGGCCAAGCGGCTCCTGCTCCAGCTCGGCAACCTCATCCACCCGGACGTCCCGGTCGGCGGCGAGGAGGACTTCGTCGTCCTGGAGACGCACGGCACGATCCGTGACTTCGGCGCCGAGGGCTTCGAGCCCAAGGACCACCTGGAGCTCGGCGAGGCGCTCGGCGCCATCGACGTCGAGCGCGGCGCCAAGGTGTCCGGCTCGCGCTTCTACTACCTGACGGGTGTGGGCGCCCTCCTGGAGCTCGCCCTCGTCAACGCGGCGATCGCGCAGGCCACCGAGGCCGGCTTCGTCCCGATGCTGACGCCGGCGCTGGTCCGCCCGCGCGCCATGGAGGGCACCGGCTTCCTCGGCCAGGCCGCGGAGAACGTGTACCACCTGGAGAAGGACGACTACTACCTGGTCGGCACCTCCGAGGTCCCCCTCGCGGCGTACCACATGGACGAGATCCTCGACGCCGACAAGCTGCCGATGCGCTACGCCGGCTTCTCGCCGTGCTTCCGCCGCGAGGCCGGCACCTACGGCAAGGACACCCGCGGCATCTTCCGGGTGCACCAGTTCGACAAGGTCGAGATGTTCTCGTACGTCGCCCCCGAGGACGCGGAGAACGAGCACAAGCGGCTTCTGGACTGGGAGAAGCAGTGGCTGACCGGCCTCGAGCTGCCCTTCCAGGTGATCGACGTGGCGTCGGGTGACCTCGGCGCCTCCGCTTCCCGCAAGTTCGACTGCGAGGCGTGGATCCCGACTCAGGGCAAGTACCGCGAGCTGACCTCGGCCTCGAACTGCGACGGCTTCCAGGCCCGCCGCCTGTCCGTGCGGATGCGCGACGGCAAGAAGGTCCAGCCGCTGGCCACGCTGAACGGCACGCTGTGCGCCGTACCGCGCACGATCGTGGCGATCCTGGAGAACCACCAGCTGGCCGACGGTTCCGTGCGGGTGCCGGAGGTGCTGCGTCCGTACCTGGGCGGCCGTGAGGTCTTGGAGCCGATCTCCAAGTGACCGGCGCTCCTGGCTCGTTCCCCTACAAGCTCGTAGCGACCGATCTCGACGGGACGCTGTTGCGCTCCGACGAGACGGTCTCGGAGCGTACGCGTGAGGCGCTCGCCGCGGTGACCGCCGCGGGCGCCGCGCACATCGTCGTCACCGGGCGCGCGGTGCCCTGGACCCGGCACATCCTCGACGACCTCGGCTACGAGGGCCTCGCGGTGTGCGGCCAGGGGGCACAGGTGTACGACGCGGGGGAGCACCGGCTGCTCACCTCGGTGACGTTGGACCGGCAGCTGGCCGGTGTCGCACTCGCCAAGATCGAGGCGGAGGTCGGCCCGCTGCTGCTGGCCGCGAGCCGCGACGGGCTCGACGGCGAGGTGCTGGTCGGGCCCGGTTACCGGATGATGGAAGGCTCGCTCCCGGCCCTGCCGATCAAGGACGCGGCGGACCTCTGGTCGGCGCCCCTGAACAAGGTGTACGTGCAGCACCCGACGCTCTCCGACGACGAGCTCGCCGCGGTGGCCACCGAGGTCGCGGGCGGACTCGTCGGCGTCACGATGGCCGGAGCGGGGATAGTGGAACTCCTCCCCCTCGGCCTCTCGAAGGCGACGGGGCTGTCCCTGGCGGCCCGTCGCCTCGGCGCGAAGGCCGCGGACACCATCGCCTTCGGCGACATGCCGAACGACATCCCGATGTTCGCCTGGGCCGCCCACGGCGTGGCCATGTCCAACGCCCACAACGACCTCAAGGCGGTCGCGGACGAGGTGACTTCGTCGAATGAGGAGGACGGGATCGCCGTGGTGCTGGAGCGGTTGCTGACGTAGCCGAAGCATGGGCCGCAGCTGAAGCATTGGCCGTGATCGGGCCGGCCCCGCCCGCCCTGAGACGAGGGCGGGCGGGTGGGGAAATCCCGCCGCGTGGCGGCGGATCGGAACGCCGCCGAACCACAGCGGCAGAGTTTGGGTGGGCGGCCCGCGCGGCGAACGCGCGCTCGAAGCGGCCGCCCCGGGCAGCCCCCCGTGCGAGGCGGTTCGACAGAGAGGTGACTACTCCGAAACCACCTGCGGGCTGCCCTGTAGGGAGCTCGACGGACTGCTACTGATGGGCATCGTCGCGCTCCTCTCCCAGAACGTGGCGCCGACTCGATGCGGCGGCGCGGACAGAACTACTGTGCCCGTACGCCGACTTGGGCGCCACTGATTAAGACGCCGCCCTCCAATTGCCGGTCGGTCTGAAGACCGCCCCGAAGGGGTTCACCGGCGGCGCCACCTGCGCCGCCGGGCCTTGCTGAAGAACCACCCCGCGGGCGGCTCGTCGGAGCGCCAGGGCTGTGGGTCGGGTCCCCCTTCCCGCCAGCGGGCGGCGAGCATACGGGCACGGGCCGAGGGTTCGGTCGTCCCCGCGGACCGTATGAAGTTCTCGTCGAGTTCGAGGTCGTCCCAGATGTCCTCGGACTTCCGCTGTTCCTCACCCTGCGGTTCTGCCATCCCCGTTCCTCCTAGCCGTACATCCCCTTCGGCCAGTGTGCCCAGACAGGGGTCAATTTCCTGTCAAGAAGAGGGCTCACTCCTCACCGGCAAGCGTCAGCGTCCGCAGCTTCTGCCCGGCGTACCAGGTGGCGAGTACGGTGACCGCGACCAGCAGCACCGTCGCGGTCGGCAGGCTCACGTCCGAGGTGACGAGGTCCCCGTCGGCGACCTTGTGGCCCACCGCAAGCGCCCACTGCTGGACGCTGAGCGTGCGGGCGCCGGACACCAGCGACCCGAAGAGGGTCTCCCAGACGAGCGCGTAGATGAGCCCGAAGACCACCGCGTGCCGGGTCACCGTCCCCAGGAGCAGGAACAGGGCGGCGTACGTGATCGACGCGACCAGCGCGGCCACGGTGTAGGCGACGGCGATCTGCTGCCCGTTGCCGTTCAGGATCATGCCCGCGATGAAGGTCGGCACCGCCGAGAACGCCATGGTGACGCCGACGGCGACGATCAGCTTGGTGTAGATGATCGTCGGCCGCTTCAGGGGCTTGGCGAGCAGATACACCACCGAGCCGTCGTCGATCTCGGGGCCGATCGCGCCCGTACCGGCGATGACGCCGATGATCGGCACCATCGTGGCCAGCGCGAACCCGCCGAGCAGGTCGGAGGCCACCTGGTCGTCGGCTCCGGTGAAGCCGCGTACGGCGGCCGAGATCACGATGAGCAGGACGGGCAGCGCGCAGAGGATGAGGGCCCTGCGTCGGCCGAGCAGGGCTCGATAGGTGAGCCGGGCGACTGTGGGGTCGTACATTTTCGGCCTCCTACGCCGCGACGAGATACGAGAAGACGGACTCGAGGGACTCGTCGGAGGGCGAGACCGTGAGCAGCCGGATGCCGTGCTCGCGCGCGACGCGCGGCAGCAGAGCGGTGAAGCGGCCGAAGTCGACCGCCTGGATGCGCAACGCGCCCTCGTCCAGGTCCACTTCGATGCCGGCCGTCGACGGGTCGGCGATCAGCGCGGCGGCCAGCGCCCGGTCGTCGCTGGAGCGGACGAGGTAGCGGTGCGGGCGGTCGGTCATCAGCCGGCGGATGCGCCGGAAGTCACCGCTCGCCGCGTGCCGTCCGGCGACGATCACCTCGATGTGCGCGGCGAGTTGTTCGACCTCTTCGAGGATGTGGGACGAGAACAGCACCGTGCGGCCCTCGTCGCCCATGCGCCGCAGCAGGTCCATGAGCTGCATGCGCTGGCGCGGGTCCATGCCGTTGAAGGGCTCGTCGAGCAGCAGCAGGGAAGGGTCGTGGACGAGCGCGGAGGCCATCTTCACGCGCTGTCGCATGCCCTTGGAGTACGTCGAGATCTTGCGGTCCTGCGCGTACTCCATCTCGACCGTGTTCAGCGCCCGCTGGGCGGCCTTTTCGTCGAGGCCGTGCAACTCGGCGTTGGCGACGACGAATTCGCGGCCGGTGAGGAAGTCGTACATCCCCTCGCGCTCGGGGACGATGCCGATGTGCCGGTAGATCTGTTCGTTGCGCCAGACCGACTGGCCGTCGAGGGTGACGGTGCCCGTGGAGGGGGCGAGGAAGCCGCCCATCATGTTGATGAGGGTGGACTTTCCGGCGCCGTTCGGGCCGAGCAGGCCGGTGACGCCGGGCCCGATCGTCATGGTGATGTCGTTGACCGCCACCACGTTGCCGAACCAGCGCGAGACGTGGTCGATGTTGAGCGTGGTCACAGCCCGACCTTTCGGTAGCGGCGCATCAGGAGGCCGTAGCAGCCCGCGATGAGACCCAGGACGACGATGAGGTGGACGACGCCCTGGCCGGTCGAGGGGCCTTCCCCTCCGGGGTAGGCGGAGGTGGCGCCGAGGAAGGCCGTCTGCACTCCGTCGATGAGCGTGATGGGCGAGAAGAGCCCGAGCCAGGGGACCGCCGTGGTGCTGGACTGCTCGAAGGCGATGGCCTGGACGGTGGACACCGCTCCGTAGGAGATCGTCAGCACGGCGATGACGGCCGCGATACCGAATCCTCGGCGGGGGGTGACGGCCGAGATGACCAGGCCGATCCCCGCGAAGAGCAGCGACAGCAGTGCCACGGAGACCATTGCCTGCGCGAATCCCTTGGTCTGGTCGGCGAAGTCGAGTTTCGCCAAAAGCGCCCCTGCATAGAGCACGATCAGCGGCGCGGCCGTCAGGACGAACAGCGCCGAGGCGAGCGCGGCGTATTTGGCGCGTACGTAGTCGACGGTCTCGATGGGGCGGGAGAAGTACAGCGGCACGGTCTTGAAGCGCAGGTCGCGCGAGACGGCCTGGGGTCCCTGGGAGGCGACGTACAGGCCGATGACGGCCTGCAGGACGACCGCGTAGCGCGTGTAGTCGAGGGGCAGGTCCTTCGCGTTGGTGGCGACCGTCACCGCCACCATGATGACCGCGGGCACGCACATCACCACGAGGAGCAGCATCGGCAGCACCTTGGACCTGGTCGAGCGGCCCAGGCCGTAGGCGCCGCGCAGGGACTGCGAGTACAGCGAGCGGCGGGCGTAGGCGCGGCCGAGGCGCGGGCCGTCGTAGTGGCGGTAGCCGATGTTGTGGATGCGGGTCTGCTCACCGCGCTGGGCCGGTGCCTGGATCCGGGGCTGCTCAACTGCCATGTCGGACCGCCTCCTTCCGCTGCTCGTGCTCATCGCCTTCGGTCTCATCGCTTCCGGTGTGGAAGACCTCCGCGATGTGGTGCCTGCGCTGTTCCATCCGGACCAGGCCGAGGCCGAGGTCGGCGACGATGTCGCGGACCAGGTCGTACGTCTCCTCGCCCTCCGCCGTCAGCAGCAGGATGTGCCCGGCGCCCGGCAGCCCGCTGCCGTCGTGGGTCTCGACCCCGCGCGCGTGGAGCGCGTCGCGCACCGCGCGGGTGCCGTCCGGGTGCTCGTCGGTGTCGGTGACCTCGATGGCGAGGGTCGTGGTGGTCTGGGTGAAGTCCGTGGTGGAGCTGGAACGCAGCAGCTTGCCGCCGTCGATGACGACGACGTGGTCGCAGGTACGCTCCAGCTCGCCCAGGAGGTGGGAGGTGACCAGGACCGAGATCCCGAAGTCGGTGTGGATGCGGCGGATCAGGCCGAGCATCTCGTCGCGGCCGACCGGGTCGAGGCCGTTGGTCGGCTCGTCGAGGAAGACCAGCTGGGGGTCGTGGACGAGGGCCTGCGCGAGCTTGACGCGCTGCTTCATACCCGTCGAGTAGCCGCCGATGGGGCGGTAGCGCTCCTCGTACAGGCCGACATGGCGCAGCGTGTCCGCGGTGCGCTCGCGGGCCGCGGCCGGCGGGAGCCCGGACATGCGCGCCATGTGGACGACGAACTCGGTGGCCGAGACGTCGGGCGGCAAGCAGTCGTGCTCGGGCATGTACCCGACGCGCTCGCGGATGGTGCCGCCGTCGGTGGCGACGTCGAGGCCGAGGACCTGTGCGCGGCCCTCCGTGGCGGGGGACAGCCCCAGCAGGATCTTGATCAGCGTGGACTTCCCGGCTCCGTTGGCTCCGACGAGTCCGGTCACGCCGGGCCCCACGTCCACGGAGAGCCGGTCAAGAGCGGTCACCCTGGGGTACCGCTTGCTCAGGCTTTCGGTAGCGATGACAGTCACGTCGTCGACGGTAGTGGCGCACGCCACAGCAGGCGTCACCCCACGGAGCTGGATCCGCGTCCGCCTTCAGTCGTACGGGCCCGTAGGGGTCCCCCTGAGGTCGAACAACCGGCACCCGCTCATCCACATCGCGGCGGTTGTCCACAGGCGCCCTGCAGGTCTATTGACGCAGCCTCTAACAACTGTCACATTCACGAGTGTCACGTTACGAACACGTACCGCGGTCAGCGTGGACATGGTGGGGCGGGTGGCATGACAACGGCAGTGGCAGGCGAACTCTCGGCGGAGCTGCGGGGGTTCAGAGACGTACAGCGCCTCGCCTACGAGTGCGCGGAGGCGGTCGCGGCGCGGCTGAAGCCGGGTGTGACCGAGCGCGAGGCGGCGCGCATGCAGCGCGAGTGGCTGAGCGAGCGCGGCGTGCGCGACTGGTTCCACCTGCCCTTCGCCTGGTTCGGCGACCGCACCGCGTTTGTGAACTTCCGCATCCCCCTGCAGTTCTTCCCCACCGACCGCCGCCTGGAAGCGGGGATGCCGTTCATCCTCGACATGGCCCCCGTCCACAAGGGCTTTACGGCGGACATCGGCTACTCGGACTCCCTGGGCCCGAATCCCCTGCAGGACAAGCTGCTCGCCGACCTGGAGGCACACCGCGAGCTGATCCTGCGGGAGGTGCGCGAACGCAGGCCCCTGCGCGAGATCTACGAGGACGTGGACCGGCTCATGGTCCGCCAGGGCCATGCGAACCGGCATCGCGCATACCCCTTCGGCGCGATCGCGCACAAGGTCGACCGGGTGCGGGAGCGTCCCTGGTCGCCTCGCCTGTTCGGGTTCGGCACGCAGGCCCTGAAAGGGCTGGCGAGCGACGCGTTGCACGGGCACCGCGAGGGCTGGTCGCCGCTGTGGTCGCCGTACAAGTTCTCCGACCATCCGCCCCGGCCGGGGCTGTGGGCGGTCGAACCGCACCTCGGATTCCGGGGCACGGGTGCGAAGTTCGAGGAGATCCTGGTCGTCACCGACTCCAAGGACCCTGATCAGAGCGCGTTCTGGCTGGACGACGAGCTGCCGCACGTGCGGCGCTGGGCGGAGGACAAGTGAGTCTCGAGGGCGCGCGCGAGCGCTGGATCCGGACGGGCGGAGTCGAGCTGTGCGTCGCCGAGTTGGGCGACTCCGCACAGCCCACGGTGGTGCTCGTGCACGGCTATCCGGACTCCAAGGAAGTGTGGTCCGAGGTCGCGACACGCCTCGCCGAGCGCTTTCATGTCGTGCTCTACGACGTCCGGGGACACGGCAGATCGACGGCGCCGCAGCCGCTGCGCGGCGGGTTCACGCTGGAGAAGCTGACGGACGACTTCCTGGCGGTCGTGAACGCGGTCAGCCCCGACAGGCCGGTGCACCTGGTGGGGCACGACTGGGGCTCGGTGCAGTCCTGGGAGTTCGTGACGGTGGAGCGCACGGAGGGCCGGATCGCATCCTTCACCTCGATGTCCGGGCCGTCCCTCGACCACTTCGGGCACTGGATCAAGCAGCGGGTGAAGCGGCCCACCCCGCGCAGGATCGGCCAACTTCTGGGCCAGGGAGCCAAGTCCTGGTACGTGTATCTGCTGCACACCCCCCTCCTGCCCGAGCTGGCCTGGCGCGGCCCGCTCGGCAAGCAGTGGCCGAAGATCCTCCAGCGGGTCGAGAAGGTGCCTTTGGGTGCGGGCGACTATCCGACCCCGTCACTGTCCTCGGATGCGGCGCACGGCGCCTGGCTGTACCGCGACAACGTCCGGGCACGGCTGAGCAGGCCGCGCCCGGACGCGCACGCGCACGCGCCCGTGCAGCTCGTCACGCCTCTGGGGGACGCGTTCCTCTCCGAGCGGCTCTACGACGAGCTGGAGCAGTGGGCCCCGGGGCTGGTGCGTCGCACGCTTGAGGCCAAGCACTGGATTCCGCGCACGCGTCCCGATCAACTGGCCTCCTGGATCACGGAGTTCGCGCAGGCCCATAAGGACGGCGCATCCGTGCCGGCCACCCTGGCCGCCGGCAAGTACGCGGACCGGTTCGGCGGACAGCTCGTGCTGGTCACCGGCGCGGGCAGCGGCATCGGGCGGGCCACCGCCTTCGCGTTCGCCGAGGCCGGTGCGCGTGTGGTGGCCGTCGACCGGGACGCCGAGGGCGCGACCCGCACGGCGGAGATGTCCCGGCTGATCGGCTCCCCCGAGGCCTGGGCCGAGACGGTCGACGTCTCGGACGAGCAGGCCATGGAGAAGCTCGCGGAGAAGGTCGCCACCGAGTACGGCGTCGTGGACGTGCTGGTGAACAACGCCGGGATCGGGTTGTCGGGCTCCTTCTTCGACACGACTCCGGAGGACTGGAAGAAGGTCCTCGACGTCAACCTGTGGGGCGTCATCCACGGTTGCCGGCTCTTCGGGAAGCAGATGGCCGAACGCGGCCAGGGCGGCCATATCGTCAACACCGCGTCGGCGGCGGCGTACCAGCCGTCGAAGGCGCTGCCCGCCTACAGCACCTCCAAGGCGGCCGTGCTGATGCTCAGCGAGTGTCTGCGCGCGGAGCTGGCAGGCCAGGACATCGGCGTCTCGGCGATCTGCCCCGGCTTCGTCAACACGAACATCACCTCGACCGCGCACTTCGCCGGTGTCGACGCCACCGAGGAGAAGCGCCGGCAGAAGAAGTCGGCGCGGCTGTACGGGCTGCGCAACTACCCGCCGGAGAAGGTGGCCGACGCGATCCTGCGCGCGGTCGTCCGCAACGAGGCGGTCGTGCCCGTCACCCCCGAGGCGCGTGGCGCCCACCTCATGTCCCGTTTCATGCCACGGGCGTTGCGGGCGATCGCACGCATGGAGCCTCCGCTGTGAGCGACTGAAAGGAGCTCGGCACGGCTGTACTCCGGTGTCCACAGCGGCCGTACCATCCCTCGCAGGAGTGCCGGGGACGGACTCGGGAGGGCGGGGAGCGTGAACGACGAGCCTGTCGGTGCCGCGTACCGCATCGAGGATCTGGCGCACCGCAGCGGCGCCACGGTTCGCACGATCCGCGCCTATCAGGACCGCGGGCTGCTGCCCCGCCCCGAGCGGCGCGGCCGCGCCAATGTGTATGCGGACGCGCATCTCGCCCGGCTGCGGCAGATCGCCGATCTCCTGGACCGCGGCTACACGCTGGCCTCCATCAAGGAGCTTCTGGAGGCCTGGGATACGGGCCGTGGCCTGGGCGGGATCCTCGGGCTGGTCACGGAGGTCGACGGACCGTGGACCGACGAGGAGGCGATACGGATCTCGCGCTCGGAGCTGGACGAGCGGTTCGGCAACATCCCCGCCGACGCGGCGGTGGCGGACGCCGTGGAGCTCGGCGTGCTGGTACCGGTCCCGGGCGACGAGGACTCCTTTCTCGTTCCGAGCCCCCAAGAGCTGGCCGTGGCCGTGGAGTTGTACGCGGCCGGTGTTCCGCTGTCCGCGATCTCGCGCCATCTGGGGGAGTTGAGGGTCAAGGTCGAGCACATCGCTTCCGGTTTCCTCGAGTTCACCACCGAGCACGTCTTCGCGCGCTATCTCGGTGAGCGTCCGCCGACCGACGCGGAAGCGGCCGAGGCGGCATCGCTCGTACGCCGCCTGCGGCCACTCGCGCAGCAGACGGTGGACGCGGAACTGGCCCGCGCCATGCGACTGTTCGCAACTCGGCATCTGCGTCAGCACCTGGGCGCGGAGCAACCACGGGAGCGTCGAGACGCGACACATTCTGTGGAGATCCCCGCGGACACAATGCGCGCTGTGGAGCGGCTGGTTGGCGCGGACCAGGTGGCCGCGTTCATCACGGCGGCCGCCGAACGGGAGGTGCAGACACGGATCTTGTACCGGCTCACCTCAAACCAGAACAATGACAGCACTGTTGATGAAATACCCTAAATCGCCTTTGAGTTGTCCACAGATTCTCCAATCCCCCTGTGGATAACAGCACTTGGTTGTGGATCAAACCTCCGTACCAAAATCAAATGCGTGATCCGTCTCTCGCAGGCACCCTGGAGTGATGGACGAAAGACGCACCGTGAAGGTGTCGAAATACCTCTCGAAGCATCTGCGGCATCAGCCCGAGCGGATCGGGCTCACGCTCGGCGAGGGTGGCTGGGTCGAGATCGACACCCTGATCGCGGCAGCCGCCGCGCACGGCTTCCGGTTCAGCCGCGACGAGCTCGACCACGTCGTGGCCACGAACGACAAGCGGCGCTTCGCCGTCGAAGGCACCCGCATCCGGGCCAGCCAGGGCCACTCCGTCGAAGTCGACCTCGGACTGCCCCCGGCGACCCCGCCGGCGTATCTCTACCACGGGACCGTGGCCCGCAACCTGGACGCGATCCGCGCCGAGGGCCTCAAGCCCATGAACCGGCACGACGTGCACCTGTCACCGGACCGGGAGACCGCCACCCGGGTCGGCGCGCGCCGCGGCCGACCGGTCGTGCTCGGCGTGGACGCCGCCGCCATGCACCGCGACGGCCATGTCTTCCGGGTCAGCGCGAACGGAGTGTGGCTCACCGAGGCCGTCCCGCCGGGCTACCTCCGGTTTCCCGGACCGCACTGACCGGGCGCCGTCACCGAGAGCCGCCGCGGTCATCCCGCGCTCACGCTCCGCGTCGGGCACGGTCACGGTCACCCCGCGCTCACGCTCCACGCCGGGCACAGTCATTCCGCGCCTCCGCTTACGCTCGATGCATGAGTCTGCGTCTGAGCACTGTGATCCTGCCGTACCTCCGCTGGCACGAGGGCGGGCGTCACGCCTGGCAGCGTGCGGAGCACCTGGGCTTCCACGCCGCGTTCACGTACGACCATCTGGCGTGGCGCACCTTCCGGGACGGCCCCTGGTTCGGTGCCGTCCCGACGCTGACCGCTGCGGCCGCCGTCACCGACCAGCTCCGCCTCGGCACGCTGGTGACCTCGCCCAACTTCCGGCACCCGGTGACCCTCGCCAAGGAACTGATCTCCCTCGACGACATCTCGAACGGCCGGATCACCCTGGGCATCGGCGCGGGCGGCACCGGTTTCGACGCCACGACGCTGTTGAAGAGCGACCAGGAGCCCTGGACGCCGCGCGAGCGCGCCGACCGCTTGAGCGAGTTCGTACCGCTGCTCGATCGCCTCCTCACCGAGGACGGTACGGACGGGGTCTCGCACGACGGCGACTTCTACTCGGCGCACGAGGCGCGCAACATCCCCGGCTGTGTCCAGCGCCCCCGGCTGCCCTTCGCGGTGGCCGCCACCGGTCCGCGCGGACTGAAGCTCGCCGCCCGGTACGGGCAGGCGTGGGTGACGACGGGAGACCCGAAGCTTTACGAAACGGGCACCCCTGAACAGTCGATTCAGGCCATTCGCGGTCAGGCCGAGAAGCTGGCCGCCGCCTGCGCCACGGTCGGCCGGGACGTGGCCGAGCTCGACAAGATCCTGCTCACCGGTTTCACCCCGGACCGCGGCCGCCCGCTGCAGTCCCTGGACGCGTTCGTCGACTTCGCGGGCCGACACGCGGAGCTGGGCTTCACCGACATCGTGATCCACTGGCCCATCCCCGACTCCGACTTCGCGGCGGACCAGAAGGTCTTCGAGCGCATCGCCATGGAGGCCCCTGCGCAGCTGCGCTGACCCCGAGGTTGTCGGCAGCCGCGACAGCGGGGTGGAAAGGTGCTGGTGAGGGCGGTAACCACTCACCTGTACGGACTGCCGCACGACCGTGCGGGCATATGCGCGAGAATGGCCGGGTGACCTCAGCGACTCGACAGCCCGAACCCCCGGCCTCCCCCAAGCCCTCGGCTGCGCTCGAGCAGGGAGGTACCCCCATCCTCCCGCCACGGCTGATCGCCACGGACCTCGACGGCACCCTGCTGCGCGACGACAAGTCCGTGTCCGAGCGCACGGTCGCCGCCCTCGCCGCCGCCGAGGAGGCCGGCATCGAGGTCTTCTTCGTCACCGGCCGCCCGGCCCGCTGGATGGACGTCGTCAGCGAGCATGTCCACGGACACGGACTGGCGATCTGCGGCAACGGCGCCGCCGTGGTCGACCTGCACGGCGGCCCCGGCGCCCACCGGTTCGTGAAGGTCCGGGAGCTGGCCCGGGACAACGCGCTCGACGCCGTACGACTGGTGCGCGAGGCCGCGCCGGGCACCGTGTTCGCCATCGAGCAGACCTACGGCTTCTACCAGGAGCCGGAGTACCCCAAGCTGCACATGGAGACTCCCGACGGCCTCGCGCCCGCCGAGAAACTCCTGGCCCCGGATGCGCCTGGTGCCGACGAACCGGTACTCAAGATCCTCGCCTTCCACCACGAGCTCGACCCCGACGCCTTCCTCACCGCGGCCCGCATCGCGGTGGGCGACCGCGCCACCGTCACCCGCTCCAGCCCCAGCGCCCTGCTGGAGATCAGTGGCCCCGGCGTCTCCAAGGCCAGCACGCTCGCACTGTGCTGTGCCGAGCGCGGTATCTCCCCCGAGGAGGTCGTCGCCTTCGGGGACATGCCGAACGACGTCGACATGCTCACCTGGGCGGGCACGTCGTACGCGATGGGCAACGCGCACCCCGACGTGATCGCCGCGGCGTCCGGCCGCACGGTCGCCAACAACGACGACGGGGTCGCCGTCGTCATCGAGCGGATCATCGCCGAACGGCAGTAAGAGGCGCCCACCAGGAGAACGCCTCTTACAGGCCGTCGGCTGAGGCCCCCTACCGGACCGTGATCCCGTGCTCGGCCAGCCACGGCACCGGGTCGACGGCCGAGCCCAGCTCGGGTGAGACCCGCGCTTCGAAGTGCAGATGAGGCCCGGTCGAGTTGCCGCTCGTGCCCGACTGTCCGATCCACTGCCCGGTCGTCACCACCTCACCCTGGTCGGCCGTGACGGAGGCGAGGTGCGCGTACTGCGTGCAGTAGCCACCCGGGTGCTCGATCACGATCTCGATGCCGAAGGCGCCGCCGCACGACACCTTCACCACCCGGCCCTCGCCGACCGCCCGCACCGGAGTGCCGATGGGCACCGCGAAGTCCTGGCCGGTGTGCTCGTTCGCCCACAACTCGCCATCGCTGCCGAAGCCCGCGGAGAGTCGATACGACTCCACCGGCGCGACCCACGCGGGCAAGGGCCCCGACACCGGCTGACCGAGCCGGACGGCACCACGGCAGGAGCCGGACGCCACGGAGGCGTCCGCCTGGCTCTGCAGTGTCCACCGCGCCATCTCCAACTTCGCCTGGATGTTCCGCTTCAACTCTGCGAGATCGGCCTTCCACCGCTCCACCGCCTGCCACTCCGACCGGGCCTTCGCCTCGTCGGCGGCGAGCTTGGCCTCGGCCCGACGATTCTTGGCAACGGCGTTGTTGACGGCGAGGTCCGCCTGCCACAAGGCGTGCTGGCCGCGCATCATCTCCTCGGCGTTGTCCGCGAGCAGCAAATGCGCGACATAGGGCAGCCCACCGCCCTCGCGGTACTGGGCGCGCGCCATCCGGCCCAGGTCCGCGTGCAGTGCCGCGATGTCGCGCCGTTCGCGCGCGAGGCGTTGCTCGGCCCGCCGCGCCTCGACCCGCCGTGCGTCGGCTTTCTTCCGTCCCACTTCGTACTGCCGTGTCGCCACGGAGACGTCGTCGTACAGCCGCGCCACCTGCGCGGCGATGCCTGGGTCACTCCCGGGCCCGCTCTCCTCCTCGGCCGCCGAGGGCGCCGCCGAGGGCGCGGCCACCAGCGCGAACACGCACAGCAGCGTCGGCACGAGCAGGGGATGACGACGATATGAGCGCATGTCAGCAATCGTGTGCCGATCCGGCGGCCGCAGTCCTGTTCACGTCGTACGCCCGGGGGACGCACACCCCCTGATGGCTCACCGAGTCGACTCGTAAGGGGCACGGACCGAGGCATCATGCGGCTCCGCCGCATGGGCGCGCTCACAAACCACCCGCAGACTCAAAACGGCTCGACCCGTGGAGCGACCAGCGCCTGCCACACCACCGTCGCACCGCCGCCGTCTTCGCCGAGCCCCGGCCCGTACCAGCTGTCGCCGCCCAGCGACTCGGCGCGCTGCTTGAGGCTCTTCAGGCCGCTGCGTCGGCCGCCGTCGGGGATGCCGACGCCGTCGTCCGCGACGGTCAGCCGTACGCCCTGCCGCCCGTCCGGCAGCACCACGGTCGCATCGACGACGACCTCGACGCGGGCGGCCCGGGCATGCCGGAAGGCGTTGGAGAGGGCCTCGCGCAGGGCGGCGATGAGGTTCTTGCCGGTGAGTTCGCCGACCGCCGTGTCGACGGGCCCGACAAAGCGGTGTGCGGGCTTGAAGCCGAGGGGCACGGCAGCCATGTTGATCTCGCGCAGCACCCGGGTGCTCAGCCCGGACGGCACTTCGGCGGGGCCCTCTTGGAGTGCGAAGACCGCGGTGCGAATCTCCTGAATGGTGACGTCGAGTTCGTCGACCGCCTTGCCGATGCCCTCCCTCACCTCGGGCGCGGCGGAGCTGCGCTGGGCGCTCTCCAGCATCATCCCGGTGGCGAACAACCGTTGGATGACGAGGTCGTGCAGATCATGGGCGATCCGCTCGCGGTCCTCGTAGACCGCGAGCCGCTCCCGGTCGCGCTGCGCCTCGGCCATCACCAGCGCGAGCGCGGCCTGCGAGGCGAAGTGGGCGGTGAGGGTCCGCTCGTTCGCCGTGAACGGGCGTCCGCCTCGCAGACGGGGCGTGCAGAGGGCTCCCAGGAGGCGGCCGTCGCTCAGCAAGGGAAGGATCATGGTCGGCCCGTAGGGGCGGGCGATTTCGGTGAGCGCGCGTGGGTCGGTGGCCGCGTCGTCCATGAACACGGCCTCGCCGTCGAGGAGTTCGACGACTATCTCGCTCTCCGGCGGGACGACGAGCCCGAGCGTCGTGGGCGGGTGCTCCGAGGCGACGGCGACGATCTCCAGTCCGCCCTCGTCGGCGGGCAGCAGTACGAGTCCGGCGGCCGAGCCGGAGAGCCGGCGAGCCTGTTCGGCGACGACCCGGAGCGCGTCCTCGGCGTCGCGGCCCGACAGGAGCGCCGTGGTCACGGCCACCGAGCCGTCGATGCAGCGCTCGCGCTGCTTGGCAGCCTCGTACAGCCGGGCGTTGCCGATCGCGATGCCCGCCTGCGTGGCCAGCACGTGGACCATTTTGAGGTCGTGGTCGTCGAACGGGCCGCCGCGTTTCTCGGTCAGGTACAGATTCCCGAAGACCTCGCCCTGCACGCGGATCGGAACACCCAGAAAGGTGCGCATCGGTGGGTGGTGCTCAGGGACGCCGCACGAGCGCGGGTCCTCGGCCAGTTGCGCGAGCCGTACCGGTTCCGGGTCGTGGATGAGCGCCCCGAGCAGCCCCTTGCGTCCATCGGGCAGCCGCCCGATCCGCCGGGCGGTCTCCTCGTCGACCCCGTGGTAAACGAAGTCCACGAGCCCCCCACCGTCCTCCGCGGCGACCCCGATGGCGGCGTAGCGGGCGTCGGCCAGCTCGGCCGCCGTCTCGCAGATCCGGATCAGCGTCGAGTGCAGCTCCAAGCCCGATCCGACCGTCCGCATCGCCTCCAGCAGCCTCGGCACCGACGGGTCCGGGCTGCCGCCGGGGTCGGGCGAGGCGGGGGCTACTGACATGCCTCGAGAGTAGTTAGTCCCATTTGCCATGGAAAGCCGAAGCCTGGCGGCCGGACGAGAACGTTCCCCGCCGAGAACGTCCCCCGCCGCCTCCGGCTCCTACGTCGTGTCGGCCTAGGGCCTGACTCCCACGGCCTCGAACAGCAGATTCCCCGCGGCTTCCCGCTCCACCATCTCCCGCAGCGGCCCCTCCAGCACGGACAGCTCGGCATACGCACCACGCTGCACCACACGCCCCTCGGCCAGCACGATCACCTCGTCCACCGCTTCCAGCCCGGCCAGCCGGTGCGTGATCAGCAGCGTCGTGCGGCCCTCGGTCACGGCCAGCAGGTCCGCGGTGAGCGCATCGGCCGTAGGCAGGTCGAGGTGTTCCGCGGGCTCGTCGAGGACGAGGACGGGGAAATCGGCGAGCAGCGCGCGGGCGAGGGCGAGCCGCTGGCGCTGGCCGCCGGACAGCCGCGCCCCATGCTCGCCGATCAGTGTGTCGAGTCCGGCGGGCAGCCCGTCCGCCCACTCCAGGAGCCGGGCCCGCGCGAGCGCGTCACGCAGCTCGGTCTCCGTGGCGTTCCTCCGGGCCAGCAGCAGGTTCTCGCGCACCGTGCTGTCGAAGAGGTGCGCGTCCTGGGCGCAGAGCCCGACCAGACGGCGTACATCGTCCCCGTCCATCTCGTTGGCGTCCACACCGCCCAGCGTGTACGACCCCGCCTCCGCGTCCAGGAACCGCAGCAGCACCTGCGCGAGCGTGGTCTTTCCGGAACCGGAGGGGCCGACGACGGCGATCCTGCGGCCCTGCTCGAGGGTCAGGTCGAGGCCGGCCAGCGCGTCCCGGTCCTGTCCGGCGTGTCGGGCCTTGAGCCCTCGCACGCGCATCGGGAACGGTGACACGGGGGCCACCTGCGGCCGCTCCGGTTCGCGTACGGGATCGGGGGCGTCCAGCACCTCGTACACACGCTCCGCGCTCTTGCGCACACGCTGCCGGTACTGAACGGCCAGCGGCAGCCCCAGGACGGCCTCGAACGCGGCCAGCGGCGTGAGGACGACAACAGCCATCGCCACCCCGCTCAGACGCCCTGCGGCGACCGCCTGGGCGCCGACGAGAGCGGTCACCGCGACGGTCAGCCCGGTCGCCAGCGCGGTGAGCCCGTCCCCGAGCGCGGTCGCGGTGGCGGCCCGGGAAGCGATACGGGTGAGCACGGTGTCGGCCTGGCGGGCAGCGGCCGTACGGGCGGGCAGCGCGCCCGCGACCGTCAACTCGGGCGTCCCGGTGAGGAGATCGGTCACGCGGGTCGCCAGGGCGCCGCGGGCGGGGGCCAGCCGCTGTTCCGCCCGGCGCGCCACAGCACCGGTCACCAGCGGGACACCGGCTCCCGCGGCCAGCAGCCCGATGGCAAGGACGGCCCCGGCCTCGGGCAGCAGCCAGGTGGTGAAGCCGACGGAGGCGGCGGACACGAGGACCGCCGCGCCGGCGGGCAGCAGCCACCGCAGCCAGTAGTCCTGCAGGGCGTCCACGTCGGCGACGAGCCGCGACAGCAGATCGCCGCGCCGGGTCGTGCGCAGCCCCGCGGGTGCGAGGCGCTCGAGGCGTCGATAGACGGCGACCCTGGTGTCGGCCAGCATCCGCAGCACCGCGTCGTGCGACACGAGCCGCTCCGCGTACCGGAAGACGGCCCGGCTGATCCCGAACGCCCGCGTGGCCGTCACGGCCAGCATCAGATACATGACCGGCGGCTGCTGAGAGGCCCGCGAGATGAGCCACCCGGAGGTGGCCATCAGCCCGACGGCACTGCCGAGCGCGAGACTCCCGAGAAGCAGGGCCAGGGTGAATCGGCCGCTCCGGGGGCCTGCCATGGCACGGACCCGGGCCAGCACGCCGCCGCTCGGCCGCGGGGACAGGTACACCTCTTCCACGTCCGCCGCGGGCAGGCCTTCCGGCTCGACCGGCCGCAGCTCCTGTGCGCCTCCGCTGTGCACGGAGCCGTCCACCGCGACAGGGTCCCCCGACTCCAGCCGCACCACCCGGTCCGCCACCGCCAGCAGTGCGGGCCGGTGCGCCACCAGCAGCACCGTCCGCCCGACGGCGAGCCGGCGCACCGCCGCCACGATCTCTTCCTCCGTCGCTCCGTCGAGCGATGCCGTGGGCTCGTCGAGGAGGAGCACCGGCCGGTCCGCCAGGAACGCCCTGGCCACGGCGAGCCGTTGACGCTGCCCGGCGGACAGACCGGCGCCGTCCTCGCCGAGGACCGTCTCGACCCCTTCGGGGAGGGCGTCGACGAATTCCAGTGCCCCCGCGTCGGCCAGCGCCCGCCGCACCGCCGCGTCGTCGGCATCGGACCGCGCCAGCCGCACGTTCTCGGCGATCGAGCCGACGTAGAGATGCGGCCGCTGCGGCACCCAGGCCACCCGGGAACGCCACTCCTCCACATCGGCCTCGGCAAGATCGACTCCTCCGATCCGCACTCGGCCCGCAGTGGGCTCCACGAATCCCAGCAGCACGTTCAGCAGCGTCGACTTGCCCACACCGCTCGGCCCGACCAGGGCGACCGTCTCGCCGGGCTCGACCACGAAGGAGACATCGGAGACCGCGTCCCCTGAACGCCCCGGATACCGGACCGTCACCCCCTCGAAGCCGATCTCCCCCTTCGGCGCGAGAAGCGCCCCGGCGGCCGGCGCCGGGGTCTCCAGCACCGAGAAGATCTCCTCCGCCGCCGCGAGCCCCTCGGCGGCGGCGTGGTACTGCGCCCCCACCTGGCGCAGCGGCAGATACGCCTCGGGCGCGAGGACGAGGATGACGAGCCCCACGTAAAGATCCATGTCGCCGTGGACGAGCCGCATCCCGATGGTCACCGCGACCAGCGCGACCGAGATCGTGGCGAGTAGTTCCAGCGCGAAGGACGACAGAAAGGCGACCCGCAGCGTCCGCATGGTCGCCTGCCGGTACTCCCCGGTGATTCGCCGGATCGACTCGGCCTGCGCCTTGGCCCGGCCGAAGACCTTGAGCGTCGGCAGCCCGGCGACCACGTCCAGGAAGTGCCCGGAAAGCCGTGACAGCAGCCGCCACTGCCGGTCCATCTGCGACCGCGTGGCCCAGCCGATCAACGCCATGAAGAGAGGGATGAGCGGCAGCGTGACGACGATGATCGCCGCCGACACCCAGTCCTCGGTGACGATCCGCGCGAGCACTGCCACGGGCACCACGACCGCGAGCCCCAACTGCGGGAGATAACGCGAGAAGTAGTCGTCGAGCGCGTCCACTCCCCGCGTGGCGAGGGCGACGAGCGAGCCTGTCCGCTGTCCGCTCAGCCACCCGGGACCGAGCGCGGCGGCCCGCTCCAGCAACCGTCCCCGCAACTCCGACTTCACCGCCGCGCTTGCCCGGTGCGCGGCGAGCTCGGTGAGCCATGCGACAACCGCCCGGCCGATCGCAACCGACGCCAACAACACGAGCGGCGTCCGCAGTTCGGCAACCGACATCTCGTGCTGGAAGGCGCCGACCACCACTTCGGCGATGAGCATCGCCTGGGCGATGACCAGCGCCGCCCCGAGGCCTCCCAGGCCGACGACCGCCACGAGGAAGAGGCGGGTGGCGCGGGCATATCGGAGAAGACGCGGGTCAATTGGTTTCACGTGAAACACACCCTTGGCTCATCGGGCACGTTTCACGTGAAACATGCCGGTAGTTCGGAATCAGTGCGCGGTGTCCACCGCGAGATGCTGCGTACCGATCCGCTTGCGGAACACCCAGTACGTCCACGACTGGTAGAGCAGGACCATCGGCGTGGCGATCCCCGCGCACCAGGTCATGATCTTCAGGGTGTACGGACTCGACGAGGCGTTCGTGACGGTCAGGCTCCAGTCCTCATTGAGCGAGGACGGCATGACGTTCGGGAAGAGCGTCAGGAAGAGCATCGCGACGGCCGCCACGATGGTGAGCCCCGACCATGCGAACGCCCAGCCCTCACGCCCGGCCCTGACCGCTACCAGAGCCGCCACCAGCGCGACCACGGCCACGATCATGGCGGCCAGGGACTTGCCGTCGCCCTGGTCGGCCTGCGTCCAGATCAGGAAGACGAGCGCCAGCACGGCGGTCACCAAGCCGACCTGAAGCGCCAGCTTCCGAGCCCGTTCCCGTATGTTCCCGACAGTCTTGAGCCCGACGAACACGGTCCCGTGGAAGGTGAACAGCGTCAGCGTGACCAGCCCGCCGAGAAGGGCGTACGGGTTGAGCAGGTCGCCGACCGTACCCACGTACTCGAAGCTCTGGTCGATCTTCACGCCGCGCACGATGTTGCCGAAGGCCACACCCCACAGGAACGCGGGGAGCAGCGAGGTCCAGAAGATCGCGGTCTCCCAGTTGCGCTGCCAATTCTCCTCGGGCCGCTTCACCCGGTACTCGAAGGCGACACCGCGCACGATCAGGCACACCAGGATGAGCAGCAGTGGCAGATAGAAGCCGGAGAAGAGCGTGGCGTACCACTCGGGGAAGGCAGCGAAGGTCGCGCCGCCCGCGGAGAGCAGCCACACCTCGTTGCCGTCCCAGACGGGGCCGATCGTGTTGATCAGGACCCGCTTCTCGGCGCGGTCCCGAGCCAGCAGCTTGGTGAGAACACCGACCCCGAAGTCGAAGCCCTCCAGGAAGAAGTAGCCGGTCCAGAGGACCGCGATGAGGACGAACCATACGTCGTGGAGTTCCATGACTTGAGCGCTCCCTGGGCCTAGTAGGAGAAGGCCATCGGCTTGTCGGCGTCCCGGGAGTCGCCGCCGATCTTGGTGGGCGGGTTGAGGTCGGCCTCGGTGAGCTCCGGCGGCCCCTGTTTGACGTACTTGAGCATCAGCTTCACCTCGATGACGGCGAGGATTGCGTAGATGAGGGTGAACACGATCAGAGAGGTCAGCACCTCACCCTGCGAGACCCCCGGCGAGACTGCGTCCTTGGTCCTCAGCAGGCCGTACACCACCCAGGGCTGACGCCCTGTCTCGGTGAAGATCCAGCCCCACGAAATACCGATGATCGGGAAGATCAACGTCCACTGGGCCAGCCGCCACCACCAGATGCCGAGCCTCGGCGTCAGCTCCCGGCGCTTGGTCAGCATGAGCTTCGGTACGTCCTCCTCGCCGGTGCGGTGTTCCGGTGCCACCCAGAGTTTCCGCCTGGTCAGCCAGAGGCCGGCGGCGCACACGGTCATGGAGACCCCGCCGAATCCGATCATCCAGCGGTACGACCAGTAGGCGGTGGGGATGTTGGGACGGTAGTCGCCGGGCCCGAACTGCTCCTGCTCGGCCTTGTTGATGTCGTTGATGCCGGGGACCTCGGCGCTGAAGTTGCCCTTGGCGAGGAAGGACAGGATCCCCGGGACCTCGATGGCGACCGTGTTGTGGCCCTTGGCGACATCGCCGTACGCGAAGAGAGAGAAGGGCGCGGGCTGCTGCGATTCCCACAGGGCTTCGGCGGCCGACATCTTCATCGGCTGCTGCTCGTACATCACCTTGCCGAGGGTGTCGGCGCTGACGACGGTGAGGATCGTGCCGACGAGCGCGGTGACCAGGCCGAGCCGCAGGGACATCCGCATGGTGCGGATGTGCCGCTTCTTGCGGAGGTGGAAGACCGCGATGCCGGTCATGAAGGCGCCGCCGACCAGGATGGAGGCGCTGATGACGTGCCAGAAGTTGACGAGCGCCGTCTCCTGGAAGAGCACCTTGGGAAAGTCGGTGAGCTCGGCCCGCATCGTGCCGTCCGCCTTCTTCACGAGCCGGTAGCCGACCGGGTGCTGCATGAAGGAGTTGGCCGCCATGATGAAGTACGCCGACAGGATGGTGCCGATGGAGACCATCCAGATACAGGCGAGGTGGATCTTCTTCGGCAGCTTGTCCCAGCCGAAGATCCACAGCCCGATGAAGGTGGACTCGAAGAAGAAGGCGATCAGGGCCTCGAAGGCGAGCGGGGCACCGAAGACGTCACCGACGAAGCGTGAGTAGTCGGACCAGTTCATGCCGAACTGGAACTCCTGCACGATGCCGGTCACGACACCCATGGCGATATTGATCAGGAACAGCTTTCCCCAGAACTTGGTCGCCCTGAGGTAGTGCTCCTTGCCTGTCCGCACCCAGGCGGTCTCCAGAATCGCCGTGAGCGCGGCGAGCGAGATCGTCAGGGGAACGAAGAGGAAGTGGTAGACGGTGGTGATGCCGAACTGCCATCGCGCCAGGGTCTCCGGCGCCAAAGCCAATTCCACGTCGTCAGTCTCCTTACGTCGCCGTGGCCACTGCGGCAGTTTGCCCCGTTTGTCAGGCACATCACGGGAGCAACCGGGACACGCTTGTGAACGCGTTCACATTCACAAGCAATTATGACGCATAGCCGTTCGAGACTGGAAGGGAGGGGGGGTCCCTAAGACCGAACCGACCGGCCCTCCACGCAAACGGGCCGGTCGGAACCTTCGCGAGCGAGTACTAGAGCCCCCCGCGGAACGCCTCCGTCGTCTTCAGCAAGATGTCGTTCGCCTCGGTCTCGCCGATCGTCACACGAACCCCCTCCCCGGCAAACGGCCGCACAACGACCCCCGCCTGCTCACACGCGGCGGCGAAGTCGAGCGTGCGCTCTCCCAGCCGGAGCCACACGAAGTTGGCCTGCGTCTCGGGCACCGTCCAGCCCTGGCCGCGCAACGTCTCGACCACGCGGACACGCTCGGACACCAGCGAACCGACCCGGCCGAGCAGCTCGTCCTCGGCCCGCAGACTCGCCACAGCGGCGTCCTGGGCCAGCTGGCTCACGCCGAAGGGCACCGCCGTCTTGCGCAGCGCCGCCGCCACCGGCTCGTGGGCGATCGCGAAGCCGACCCGGAGGCCGGCCAGCCCGTAGGCCTTGGAGAAGGTGCGCAGCACACAGACGTTGGGCCGGTCTCGGTAGATCGAGACGCCGTCCGGCACCTCGAGGTCGCGGTTGAACTCGCGGTACGCCTCGTCCAGGACCACCAGGACATCGCTGGGCACGCGGTCGAGGAACCGCTCGAGCTCGGCCCGGCGCACCACGGTGCCGGTCGGGTTGTTCGGGTTGCAGACGAAGATCAGCCGTGTTCTGTCGGTGATCGCGTCGGCCATGGCGTCCAGGTCGTGCACGTCGCCCGGCGTCAGCGGCACCTGCACCGAGGTCGCCCCGCTGATCTGAGTGATGATCGGGTACGCCTCGAAGGACCGCCAGGCGTAGATGACCTCGTCGCCCGGACCGCTGGTCGCCTGCAGCAGCTGCTGGGCGACCCCGACCGAGCCGGTGCCGGTCGCCAGGTGCGACAGGGGGACCCCGAAGCGGTCCGACAACTCGTTCATCAGGCCCGTGCACGCCATGTCCGGATAGCGGTTGAACGACCCGGTCGCCGAGGTCACGCTGTCGATCACGCCCGGCAGCGGCGGGTAGGGGTTCTCGTTGGAGGACAGCTTGTACGCCACCGCGCCGGCCGCGGCAGGCTTACCCGGCTTGTAGGTGGGGATACCCTCCAGCTCGGCACGCAGCTTGGGGCTCGTCTCGCTCACCGCAGTCCTCCTCGTCGACCATCAATACTTCTCACCTTATGAGGATTCGGCACGCCTGCGTACGGCCGAGCAGTCATCCACGCAACGGCAGAGCGGCCATCCACGTACGGCCGAGCAGTCATCCACGTACGAAGGCGTACGAAATGGGGGGCGCGCCATCCGTAACCTCACGCGCTGGTGGCTCACGCCGTGGCGCGCATCCCTCGTGAAGGTGAGTTGAGACCTCTTCGAAACATGGCTCACTTGGCAGGCCCATGCGCGTCGACAAGCTACGTCCTACCATTGGATCGTTCAACTGCCTTTGTTTCCAAGGTACTTACCCAGACTTGATCATGCAGAAACGTTCCTGTCAACGAGTGCATATGCGTCCGCACTACCCCACCGCATGAGCCCTACTATCGGCTCGCCATGACAGCAGCAGGGAAGCACCAGGTGAGCCGGGCGGAGACCTCCCGCCGAGGCGGTCGACCGGGCCGGGCGGGTATCAGAGACGTGGCCGCGGCCGCAGGGGTCTCGATCACGACCGTCTCCGATGCCCTCAACGGGAAGGGCCGGCTCCCGGACGCCACCCGACGCCACGTCCGAGAGGTCGCCGACCGGCTGGGCTACCGCCCGTCGGCCGCGGCCCGAACCCTCCGTACCGGCAAGTCGGGCCTCATCGGCCTGACCGTGACGACATACGGGGATGAACCTTTCACCTTCACGGAGTTCGCGTACTTCGCGGAGATGGCCAGAGCCGCCACCTCGGCCGCGCTCGCCCGGGGCTACGCCCTGGTCATCCTCCCCGCGACCTCGCGCCACGACGTGTGGTCGAACGTCGCCCTGGACGGAACCGTGGTCATCGACCCGTCCGACCAGGATCCCGTCGTCAGCGAGCTGGTCCGGCAGGGCTTACCGGTCGTCTCCGACGGCCGCCCGGCGGGATCACTCCCGGTCACCGCCTGGGTGGACAACGACCACGAGGCCGCCGTACTGGGCATCCTCGACCACCTGGCCGATGCCGGCGCCCGCCGGATCGGCCTCCTCACCGGCACCTCCACGGACACGTACACCCATCTCTCCACCACCGCGTACCTGCACTGGTGCGAGCGGGTCGGACAGGATCCCGTGTACGAGGCCTACCCCGCCCACGACCCGTGCGCGGGCGCCGTCGCCGCGGACCGGCTGCTGGCCCGGCCCGACCGGCCCGACGCCGTCTACGGCCTCTTCGACCCGAACGGCACCGACCTGCTGGCCGCGGCCCGGCGCTACGGCCTGCGTGTACCGGACGACCTGCTGCTGGTCTGCTGCAGCGAGTCCACCGTCTACGCCAGCACCGAACCGCCCATCACCACGCTCTCGCTCAAACCGCGCCGGATCGGCACGGCCGTGGTCCAGCTCCTCATCGACGCCATCGAAGGGGTTGAATCGGACAAGACGGTTGAACAGGTGATACCGACGGAATTGATCGTGCGGACGTCCTCCGAGCGTCGTCCACCCCGGACGACGGTCAGTCCACCCCGATCACCCGAGAAGGGGTAGCCCGGCCTCGGGCGAAGTTGACGTCCGGAATACTTGCGGCGGGGCATCCACCAGGGAAAGCTCCGCCCAATTCGGGCGAAAACCGCGATGAACTGGACTCCCGCTCCGATTCACCACCCCTGGGTCATCACATGGCGCGATCCGCATTCCTATGATGGGCCCACGACACCGCGGGCAGCTGCGACCAGGCAGTCCGATCCGGTGCAGATGCGGCGCGATGGTGGTGGAGGGGTCGATGACTCAGGGGGCCGGTCAGGGACCCGAGGCGGTGCGGACGGCGACGTTGCGCGACTTCCGGGTGCCCGCGTACGTCCACGAGACCGGTCCGTACGCGCATAACACGCCTCCCGACGCGGGGACCAGACCCGCCGAGGAGCCCGAGGGGTACACGCCCACGCGGCGCGATCTGCCCGTGATCAACCGGGGCGACACGGTTCAGGTCGTCATCGACCCCGAATCCGTACCGGCCCCACAGCCGGCCGCCGGTCCGGGCCCCCTGTACGTCGTCGGCGACGTACACGGCTATCTCGACGAGCTGGTCGCCGCGCTCCAGGAGCAGGGCCTCATCGACGCCGCGGGCAGCTGGTCCGCCGGGACCGCGCGCCTGTGGTTCCTCGGCGACTTCACCGACCGCGGCCCGGACGGCATCGGTGTGATCGACCTCGTGATGCGGCTGTCCGCCGAGGCGGCCGCAGCCGGCGGTTACTGCAAGGCGCTCATGGGCAACCACGAGCTGCTGCTGCTCGGCGCCAGGCGGTTCGGCGACACGCCCGTCAACTCCGGAGCGGGCACCGCCACCTTCCAGGCCGCCTGGCTGCTCAACGGCGGCCAGAAGACCGATATGGACCGCCTCCAGGACCACCACTTGCAGTGGATGGCCCGCCTCGACGCGATGGAGCAGGTCGACGGGCACCTGCTGGTGCACTCCGACACCACCGCCTATCTGGACTACGGCGACTCCATCGAGGCGGTCAACGACACCGTCCGCGAGACCCTCACACGCAACGACGCGGACGAGTGCTGGGACCTCTTCAGGAAGTTCACCAAGCGCTTCGCCTTCCGCGACGACGGGGGCGCCGAAGCCGTGCTCTCCCTGCTGGACACATACGGCGGCACGCGCATCGTCCATGGTCACAGCCCCATTCCCTACCTCCTGGGCGAGGTCGGCTCGGAGGACAGCGAGGACGGCGCGGGGCCGGTGGTCGACGGACCGCATCTGTACGCCGACGGGCTGGCCATCGCAATGGACGGCGGAGTGACCATGGCCGGAAAGTTGCTGGTACGGCAACTGCCGCTGGATAGCTGAGGGTTCTTCGGGCAGGCGTCCCCCACGGAGGAGTGCGCCGACGAGGGGGCCAATTTCTGCAAACCCCCTGTCATGGCGTGCCGTCACCGCTCTACCATCGGTTTATCCGTAGCAGGCTCCCCTCCGTTTCTGCCCAACGGCTCGTCAGCGTGCGAGCCATCAGCCCTACGGAGCATCGGGGGATGCACATGAACAGCGTTCCGCAGCACCTGCTGAGCGAGGACCGCCAGGAATACGAGCGGATCCTCGGCGAGGCGCTGCGCTCCGCCCCACACCGCCCGGAACTCGCCGCTGTCGGCCAGCGGCTCAACCCCGAACAGCTGCGCACCATGGCGCTCAACGCCACCGCGCTCATCACGGCGGCCGCGGCGACCGAGTACGCGCACTATGTGAAGGTCCGCGAGGAACTGCGCCAGCCGACGCCGTCCCCCCCGACCGTGAGTGAAGAAGCCGGCTCCACGGAGTCGGGCACGACCGCGATGGGGCTCGCCACCACCATGGGGGAGGTGGCCGAGACCGCCGGAGCGGGCGTCATGGCCGTCGTCGCGGTGCTCGCCCCCGTCCTCGCCGGAACAGCCGCGGCGATCTTCCTGATCGTCGGTTACATCCTGAAGATGCTCAACCCCGAGCCGACGTTGGCCAAGACTCTCCTGACCACCGGCTGGGTCTTCGGCGCGGTCGCGGCGGCCGCGACGCTGGCCGCCGCGGTCGGGCTGCTGCTCACCGCGCTGCGCGACGGCTCGTCCTCGCTCCAGGCCGGAGCACACGGCGAGCGGAACGCGGAGGTGTCCCGGGCCAGGGAAGCCTGGCGCCTGGCCCTGCTGGAGCGCGGCATCATGCCGTTCCTCCGGGAGGCACTCGCCGATCCGGGTACGGCGGCACTGGGTCGTCCGTCCCCGACGCCGACCACCGGCCGCATGCCGCAGCTCGGCTACAACCGGCCGGGGTTCAGCAGCCCCGAGGGCGGACCCGCGGCGGGCCCGCGCCCGAGCTTCACCAGCCCGGACTTCACGAGCCCGGACTTCGGAGGACCCGAGCACCAGCCGGAGTGACACCCGCCGGTCCCACACCGGAGCGACGGCTCAGCGAACACTGGGACGACGGGCTCGGCAGACACCGCGGTGACGGGAAGGACCGGGGCCCGCGCTGATGCAGCGCGGGCCCTGCCCCGTGCGCGGCACACGCTCGTACGCTCCTCGGCGAGCGGGCTCAGACGATGCCCAGCTGCCGGGCCGCGGTCACCCAAGCCGGGAACTGTGAGAGCAGCCGGTCGTACAGCGCCGGGTCCGGGACACGGCTGATGTCGTCCACGGCGAAGAACCCGACGTTGTCGACGCGTCGTCCCGGCAGGGTGTCGAACCGCTCCAGCACCCCGTAGTTGGACCGTCCCAGACCCACGAACTGCCAGAAGATCGGCTCATCCACCGCTTCCAGCAACTCCTTCTCGATCTCCCTGTTGCGGTAGACACCTCCGTCGGAAAAGAAGAGCACCAGCGTGGGGTCAGCGGCCGGATGCTCACGAACATACGAGCGAACCTCCGCGATCGCCTTCTGCTCCTCGTTCTGGATACCGACCGCCCGCATGTCCACCTGCCCCGGCAGCAGGCCCTTCCGCGGCTTCTTGCGCCGGAACAGGCTCAGCTCGCCGACCTTGACATGGAGTTCGAGCCACTCGGGCAACTCGCCCAGCCTCAGATCCGGCAGCCGGGCCGCGTTGGAAGCGAATGTCCACGCCTGCATCACACCGTCGTCGTCCAACTGCGCGGCCACCGCAGCCATCCGCTCCACCACGTCGGCCACGACGCCCTTCGAGTAGAGGAAGGACATGGAACCGGAAGCATCGAGGATCAGCACGACACGCGCCGTGACACCCACCGCACCGTGCTTCCGCAGACTGACGGCCACCTGCTCCTTGCGCAGTGAGAGCCGCTTGCGCATATCGACGGGCAGCTGCTCCTCGCCCTTGCTGAGGCTTGCTGCAGACGGTGTTGCGGTGGGTGTGGGTGCGGAGGGGCCCAAGGACGCGGCGGACACGGGCGTTGCCGCCGGCCTCGGGGGCATCTGCGGCGTCGGGGGCGTCGACGGGATCTGCGGGGCAGGCCCGGGGATCCCTGGCGTAACCGCGGCCGAAGCCGCCGGAGGGGTTGCAGGGTGGACCGGAGACGCATCCATGGACGCCTCCTCATCGACGCTGATGCCGAAGTCGGTTGCCAGGCCCGCGAGTCCGGACGCATACCCCTGTCCCACGGCGCGGAACTTCCACTGACCGCCGCGCAGATACAGCTCACCCCCGATGAACGCCGTCTCCGTCGTGGCCTCCATCTCGAAGCGCGCGACCTCCTGCTGCGTTCCGGCGTCCAACAGCCGCAGCGTCAGTCCGGACAGCTCACCGAAGGTGCCACCGTCGGCCGAGGCGCACAGAACGACCCGCTCGATCTCCGTTTCCAGGGCGCGCAGGTCCACTTCGACCGTGTCCGTCGTCGCATCGGCATCCCGCCGCTTGCCGAGATGGCGTACGGCGCGGGAGGCATGCTGCGGCTGGTTGTAGAAGACGAAGTCGCCGTCGTCCCGCACCCGTCCACCCACGCCGAGCAGCAACGCCGACGCGTCCGCGTCCGGTGCACCGGCTCCGCCTCTCCAGCTGAGCACGGCCTGCAGTGCCCCAGCGGTGACGGGAAGATTGGCGCCCTTGCTCATGGCTGTCGATGTCATGCGCCCAGTCTGCCGAGAGAACGCGGCCACGGAGCCGCTCGATGCACAAACATCCGCTTCGACCGGCCCACGGACACACTCACCACATACCTGCGCCTCCTCAAAGGAGACAGCAAAGGATTCAGTTTCGGCAGAGGCCGCCGCACGCCCCCTGACCGCGGTCGAGCGGCTGAGGAATGCCCAACGAAACTGAACTATGGCGGTGCTTCCTGGTCGACTGCCCCAAGGAGCACCGCCGTTCCAGCAATCAGTCTGTCAGCGGCAGGTAGACCCTGTTCCCGCTCGCCGCGAACTCCTTCGACTTCTGGAGCATCCCCTCGGCTACCTCCTCCGCCGTCGCCCCAGCGGCCGCCGTACCACCGAACCGCTCCGTGATGCTTTGGCTAATCTTCATGCTGCAGAACTTCGGGCCGCACATGGAGCAGAAGTGCGCCGTCTTTGCCGGCTCGGCCGGCAGGGTCTCGTCGTGGAACTCCCTTGCCGTATCCGGGTCCAGGGCCAGGTTGAACTGGTCCTCCCATCGGAATTCGAAGCGGGCGTCGGACAGCGCGTCGTCCCATACCTGCGCACCTGGGTGCCCCTTGGCGAGGTCGGCTGCGTGGGCGGCGATCTTGTAGGTGATGACGCCGGTCTTGACATCATCACGGTCAGGCAGGCCCAAGTGCTCCTTGGGCGTGACATAGCAGAGCATGGCCGTGCCCCACCAGGCGATCATCGCGGCACCGATGCCGGAGGTGATGTGGTCGTACGCCGGCGCGACGTCCGTCGTCAGCGGGCCGAGCGTATAGAACGGAGCTTCATCACAGATCTCCTGCTGAAGGTCGATGTTCTCTTTGATCTTGTGCATCGGGACATGTCCCGGGCCTTCGATCATCGTCTGTACATGAAAACGCTTCGCGATCGTGTTGAGTTCCCCGAGCGTCCTCAACTCCGCGAACTGCGCCGCGTCGTTGGCGTCCGCGATCGACCCGGGTCGCAGCCCGTCGCCCAGAGAGTACGTGACGTCGTAGGCGGCGAGGATCTCGCAGAGTTCCTCGAAGTTCGTGTACAGGAATGATTCCTTGTGGTGCGCCAGGCACCAGGCCGCCATGATCGAGCCGCCGCGCGAGACGATGCCGGTCTTGCGGTTCGCGGTGAGCGGCACGTACTGCAGGCGTACACCCGCATGGACGGTCATGTAGTCCACGCCCTGCTCGGCCTGCTCGATAACGGTGTCCTTGTAGATGTCCCAGGTCAGCTCCTCGGCGTGGCCGTCGACTTTCTCCAGGGCCTGATAGAGCGGCACCGTGCCGATAGGGACAGGGGAGTTGCGCAGGACCCATTCACGCGTGGTGTGGATGTTGCGGCCGGTGGACAGGTCCATGACCGTGTCAGCGCCCCAGCGGGTTGCCCAGGTCATTTTCTCGACCTCCTCCTCGATGGAGGAGGTGACAGCGGAGTTGCCGATGTTGGCGTTGACCTTCACCAGGAACCGCTTGCCGATGATCATCGGCTCGATCTCCGGGTGGTTGACGTTCGCGGGCAGTACCGCGCGGCCGGCGGCGATCTCCTCACGGACGATTTCAGGGTCGACGTTCTCGCGGATCGCCACGAACTCCATCTCGGGCGTGATCTCGCCGCGGCGAGCGTATGCGAGCTGTGTGACCGCCTCTCCGGGACGGCCCCGGCGCGGCTGGCGCGGCCGCCCCGGGAAGACGGCGTCGAGGTTGCGCAGGCCCCCGCGCGGCGAGGTGTGCTTGATCCCGTCGTCCTCAGGACGGACGGGACGACCCGCGTACTCCTCGGTATCACCGCGGGCAGTGATCCAGTTCTCGCGCAGCGGCGCCAAGCCCCTGCGTACGTCGGTGTCGGCCGTCGGATCGGTGTACGGACCGGAGGTGTCGTACAGCGTGACGGACTGCCCGTTGGTGAGGTGCACCTGACGGACCGGCACCCGTAGGTCGGGGCGAGAACCCCCGACGTATGCCTTGTGCCAGCCGATGGACTTCCCGGCCTCCTGCGGCTGTTCGCCCTGGCTGGAGGCAGGCGTGCGTACGTCCTTGTTGGTCATGAGACCTACTCCCTACGCCGGCATTACCCGGTAACAGGTTCAGCGGTCGACGCAGCGGCTTCCGTCTGCCGATGTTTCATGTGAAACATCGCTAAGACGAAGGTCAGCGCCCTCTCAGCCCGGTGCTCCGAGCTCCCGCGTGTGCAAAGGTGCCTCCACGCTAGCGTCATATCTGGCGCGGTGAACAGAGGGCCTCCGCCGTTCTTGCGATGATCGGTCGGTGACCACATCGCAGAAGCCCTCGTTCCCACCGCCCGAGCCGCCGCGCCGACCCGGCTCCGGTGACGGCCATGGACATGGCTCCGATAACGGCCACGGGCATGGACCGGACGGCGACCGTGGCCCCGGGCCCGGAGATGGGCACGGCCCCGGAGACGGACACGGATCGGGCGGCGGGCACGGATCGGACCACTCTCACAGTCACAGCCATGGCCCCGCCGCGCCTGTCTCCAAGCACCTGCGCAAGGTCATCGCCGCGGTGCTGATCCCCTTCGCCGCCGCGGTCTTTGTGGGTCTCCTGGTGCTCTGGCCCGGTGGTGCCCCGTCTCACGAGCGCACCGGCGTCGGCTTCGACCGGCAGACCCAGCAGGCCACCGTCACCAAGGTCGACAAGGTGGACTGCAAAGCCGTCAACGCGTCGGGGGAGACCCCGACCGGCGCCACGTCCACCGCCGAAGGCTCCTCCGCCCAGCAGCAGGCGACGGGCGACTGCAAGAAGGCGACGATCCGGGTCGACACCGGCAAGGACAAGGGCCGTACGTTCACCGAGATCGTCCAGCCCGACCAGTCACGGCAGTTGCACCAAGGCCAGAAGGTCGTGGTCGCATACGAACCCTCCGCGCCCAAGGATCTGCAGTACTCCGTCAGCGACGTGAACCGGAAGTTCCCCCTGGCGCTGCTCGCCGGGATCTTCGCCGTGGTCACCGTGGTGGTGGGCCGGATGCGCGGCGTCATGGCGCTGATCGCGCTGGCCGTCAGCTTCCTGATCCTGACGTTCTTCATCCTGCCCGCGATCCTGCAAGGCTCGGATCCACTGATCGTGGCGATTGTCGGGGCCAGCGCCATCATGCTGATCGCGCTGTACATGTGCCATGGCCTCTCGGCCCGCACGTCGGTGGCGGTGATCGGCACGCTGCTCTCGCTGGTGCTGATCGGCGTACTCGGCTCCATGTTCATCGGCTGGGCCGCGCTGACCGGCAACACGGACGACAACACTGGACTGATCCACGGCTTGTATCCGTCCATCGACATGAGCGGTCTACTGCTCGCCGGCGTCATCATCGGTTCGCTCGGTGTCCTCGACGATGTGACGGTGACACAGACGTCCGCGGTCTGGGAGCTGCACGAGGCCAATCCGACGATGGGCTGGCGCGGTCTGTACCGCGCGGGCATTCGGATCGGCCGCGACCACATCGCGTCGGTCGTCAACACGCTCGTCCTGGCATACGCCGGCGCCGCGCTGCCGCTGCTGCTGCTCTTCTCGATCGCGCAGAGCAGTGTGGGCGCGGTCGCCAACAGCGAACTGGTCGCCGAGGAGATCGTGCGCACTTTGATCGGCTCGATCGGTCTCGTCGCCTCAGTGCCGGTGACCACCGCGCTGGCCGCCCTGGTGGTCTCGGCGGACCGGCCAGGGGGCCCTGCCGTCCCCGTGGAGCCCGCCGGGAGCAGGACTCCGGTGCGTGGCGGGAGGGGGCGCCGCCGCAAGCGCTGAAGCCTCCTGGCACGCCTCACTTGTGAGGAAGCGTTACTCCACTTGGGGGTACCAGAGCGCTGTCAGCCCGCGCTCTGCTCCTCCGCGAGGATCCGGTCCAACGCCTCGTCGAGGTGGGCGTCGAAGTCGGCCAGCGAACGCTCCTGCCCCAACGGCACCAACTTGTCCGTGCGATCGAGGAATGCCACGAGCGGCGCCGCCCCGGACCGGAACAGCGCGTGGTCGCTGCCCACCTGAAGCCGGATCAGCACCTCGCCGAACGCGTCCGGATCGGCGGGCGCGATGTGCACATCACCGTCGCCGCACGGCCGGCCCACGCCGTCGATCAGCAGCTCCCGCCCGAACGCCCAGGTCACGGGCGCATCTCCGGGCAAGTGGAAGGTCAGCCGCACCGCGTAGGGATCACAAGTCTCGTATCGCAGCTCCACCGGAATACGGAAGGAGAGCTCCTCCGACACGAGGAAGCTCATCATGATCTCTGCCTGTACCGACTCGCGCATCGCCTACCCCGTCGTTTGCCGTCGACTGGCCAGGAATCATCCCCCTGACACTGCCGAAATCTTGCTCAACGTACACAAGAGATCACAAGGAGTGAGTTTTCAGATGCTGATAGAGATCGCGAGTGACCCTAAAAGCCTGCCGATCTCACCCTGCAGCTGCCGTGCCGCGGGTAGCAGTCGATCGGCTTGGTGAACAGGCAGAGAAATGGCCAAAGTCGCGGCAGTTGTGCCGGCTGTGAGGGGGAGAGCGGCGCAGACCGTGCCCAGCGCGTACTCCTGCCGCTCGATGACGGGCTCCATCCGCCCCGTCCGCTCCAGGCGCCGCAACAGACTGGCGTTGTCACGCACCGTGTACGGAGTGATCGACTGCACCGGATAGCGATCGAGGTGATCCCGGCGGGCCTTCTCGTCCAGCTGGGACAGCAGACACTGGCCGACCGCGTGGGCGTGCCCGGTCTCCCGAAAGTCGGCCCACTCCTCCACCGCCGGATTCCCCGGGGTGTCAGCGACGCACATGACCTCGATCTCACCGTCGCGGTAGACCGCGTAGTACACCGGCACACCGATCGAATCGCGCCACTGGGCAAGCGTTTCACTCACCGTGCTGCGACGTTTCTGCTGGGCTCCGCTGCTGCTCAGCCGCTCGGCGGCCTCCCCCAGGAAGAACAGCCCTTTGTCACGGCGTAGATAGCCCTCGTGCACCAGCGTGCGCAGCAGATGGTAGGCCGTCGGCAGCGCGAGTCCGGCTTCCCGGGCGAGTTGCTTCGCCGGCGCCCCGTGCTCGCGTGCGGCGACGCCCTCCAGGAGCCGCATCGCCCGCTGCACGGAGCCGATCAAGGTCGTGGGATGCGGCTCCGAGGGCGGGACCTCCAGCGGAGGAGTACGCGGATCCGCAAGCGGGGTACGTGCCTCCGCAAGCGAGGTGCGTGGCTGTGCCGGCGGGGCACACGGCCCCGCGGAGGCGTTGGATCGCTGGATGGGTGGAGCGGGTGATTCTGCGGGTGCGGTGTCAACCGTGGCCAAGGGGCACTCCCGAAGCGCGAGGGGGACCGCCCGTGCGGGGGAACACGGGAGGGAGCTGTGCGCTGCCCGCGGGGATCGCCCCCGCGTCGAATTCCGGACTTTAACGGCCTGCCATCGCTTGCAGACGGCCTCGCCGGAAACTTCCCTCGGCCGAGGGAACCTCGAGTTCCCCTTTACCGACCTGCTCGTTACCAGGTGCTCCCCCGGCTGCGCCTCACCAATCGCTGCGCGACGACGAACTCGACGTGAACTTCCGTACTACGTAGATCAAACCGCCGACGAGTGCGACGAAGACCAGCACCTTGAAGAGCAGGCCGATCACGACAGTGAGCACACTGACTATCACGGTGCCGAACACGACCAGGGCGATGACCGGCACCGCGATCCACTTCACCCACCACGGCATCCCGTTGAAGATCTCTTGCATCTCCCTTGTCCTTGCCTCTCTTCGCCCGTCGCCCCAACTCCGGGACTCTGATTCCGGGTTCTCTGATGTCCTGCACTCGATGCTAGAACCGACAGGGCGCCCGGCGGGGCCCCCGCACCCCTTGTCCTCCCCTGACCGTTCCCCTAGGGAACCCTGAGGCGGACGTCAGCTCTCGGGCGGAGAGAACACCACCACAACCCGCAGGTCCTCGGTGATGTGGTGGAACTTGTGGGCAACCCCCGCGGGTACGTACACCACGCTGCCGCGTGCCACCTGCGTGGTCTCCAGACCGACCGTGATCGCAGCCCGCCCGCTCACCACGAGGTACACCTCGTCCTGCTGGTGCGGCTTCTGTGAGTCCAGTTCGCCCGCATCGAGTGCGTACAGGCCGACCGACATGTTCCGCTCGCGCAGGAACTGCAGGTAAGCACCGTCGTTGGCGGCGCGTTCCGCCTCCAGTTCGTCCAGCCGAAATGCCTTCATCGCCCTTGTCCGCTCCCGTACTCCACAGGCTGTATCCACAGCCTCGCTCACCAGTCGATCTCTTCTGTCACGATCAGACACATGAAGAATTTCGTAGTCAAGACGATCGCCAACGCGGGGGCCCTGGCCGTCGCCGTCTGGCTGCTCGACAAGATCACCCTGACGGGCGGCGGCACCGGCAAGAAGGTCGGCACTCTGCTGCTCGTCGCGCTGATCTTCGGGCTGGTGAACTTCCTGGTCAAGCCAGTCGTGAAGGTGCTGACCTTCCCGCTCTTCATCCTCACGCTCGGTCTGATCACCCTCGTGGTCAACGCCCTGATGCTGCTGCTCACCTCGTGGCTGGCCGACAAGCTCGACCTGAGCTTCCACGTGGAGGGCTTCTGGACCGCGGTCCTGGGCGGCCTGATCATCTCGATCGTCTCCTGGGCGCTCAACGTCGTCCTGCCCGACAGCAAGGACTGAGTGCTCCCGATGCCCTATCGCGTCTGTTTCGTCTGCACCGGCAACATCTGCCGTTCCCCGATGGCCGAGTCCGTCTTCCGTGCCCGTATAGAAGAGGCCGGACTCGACGGCCTGGTCGAAGTCGACAGCGCGGGCACGGGCGGCTGGCACGAGGGTGACGGCGCCGACGCGCGCGCTGTCGCCGTGCTGGAGGCGGGCGGTTATGAGAGCGGCCATACGGCCCGCCAGTTCCACGCCGCGTGGTTCTCCCGCCTCGACCTCGTCATCGCCCTCGACGCCGGCCATCTCAAGGCCCTGCGCCGTCTCGCGCCCACGCCCGAGGACGCGGAGAAGGTCCGGCTGTTGCGGTCGTACGACCCCGCCGCGAGCGACGATCTGGACGTCCCCGATCCGTATTACGGACCCATAGACGGTTTCGAGGAGTGTCTTGAGATGGTGGAGGCGGCGAGCCCTGGACTGCTTGCCGCGGTAAAGGATCAAGTGAAGGGACGGGCGGCATGACGTCAGGGGATTTTGCGACGGACAGCGGCGACGGCACACGCGCGGTACGGGCTGGGCTGCCCGAACCCGTCAAGTACGAGCCGACGCTGCCGGGCCCGGTCTTCGCCGCGCACTTCCATCTGCCGGGCGAGCCGACCGGCCCATATACCTACGGCCGTGACGAGAACCCGACCTGGACACTCCTGGAGCGTGCCATCGGAGAGTTGGAGGCACCCGGACAGGACGACGCCACGACGCTCACCTTCCCCTCCGGCATGGCAGCCATCTCGGCAGTGCTCTTCTCCCAGCTGCGCGCGGGAGACATCGTGGTGCTGCCCAATGACGGCTACCAGGTGCTGCCGCTCGTACGCGAACAGCTGACCGCGTACGGCATCGAGGTGCGCACCGCCCCGACCGGCGGCGACGCCCAGCTCGAGGTGCTCGACGGCGCGAAGCTGCTGTGGATCGAGACGCCGTCAAACCCCGGGCTCGACGTGTGCGACGTACGACGGCTTGTCGCGGCCGCCCATGCGCAGGGCACGCTCGTCGCCGTCGACAACACCCTGGCGACCCCGCTCGGGCAGCGCCCGCTGGAGCTGGGCGCCGACTTCTCCGTGGCCAGCGGCACCAAGATGCTCACCGGGCACGGCGACATCCTCCTCGGGTACGTCACCGCGCTCGATGCCTCTCTGATGACGTCCGTGCGGCGCTGGCGGAAAGTCGTCGGAGCGATCCCCGGCCCCATGGAGGCCTGGCTTGCCCACCGCTCCCTCGCCACGCTCCAGCTGCGCGCCGACCGGCAGAACGCCAACGCACTGACGATCGCCGAGGCACTGCGGGCTCGGCCCGAGGTGACCGGACTGCGCTATCCAGGACTGCCCGATGACCCCTCGCACAAGATCGCCTCGCAGCAGATGCGGCGCTTCGGATGCGTGGTGTCCTTCACACTGCCCACGCGCGCGTATGCCGATCGTTTTCTCGACGCGCTGCGTCTGGTGGACGACGCGACGAGTTTCGGCGGGGTGCGGTCCACGGCCGAGCGGCGCGGCAGGTGGGGCGGCGACGCCGTGCCGGAAGGCTTCGTCCGCTTCTCGGCCGGTGCCGAGGACCCCGAGGACCTGGTGGCGGATGTGCTGCGCGCGCTCGACGAGGCCGCGAAGTGACCCCTTCCTGAGTGACCGGTAGGTGCGCTGTGACGCACAATCCGGGCCACCGGTTTAGTACCTCGCTACGTACAACGGACGGTCCGAGCCTCCCCCCTCGTGGCTCGGACCGTCCCGGTTCTGCGCGCGAAGAACCGCGCGAACAAGGCTAGTTGACTCTGTGTCAGTGTCCAATCACAGTAGCGACAGAGACCTATCGACTTATTTATAGTTGGGGCTCTGCCGGGGCGCTTGTGAGGGGAGGTGCGCCATGGATTTAGCACTGCTGCGCACGTTTGTGACCGTGCACCGTGCTGGTTCCTTCACCCGTGCCGCCGCCCTGCTCGGTCTGTCCCAGCCTGCCGTCACGTCGCAGATCCGCACGCTGGAGCGACAGTTGGGGCGACCCCTCTTTCTGCGCCAGGCCCGTGGGGTGACCCCCACGACGATCGGCGACGAGCTCGCCCACAAGGCCGCACCGCATCTCGACGCCCTGGTGGAGATCGCCGAAACCGGACTCGACGAGGACTCGTCGCTGCGCACTCTGCACCTGGCCGGGCCGCCGGAGTTCACCGCCGAGCGGGCCCTGCCCGCGCTGGCACAGCTGACGGGGGACGACGGCCAGGGTTTCGCACTGCGCGCCTCCTTCGGGAACGCCGAGGAAACACTCGAGGGCCTCGCCGCCGGACATCATGATCTGGCCATCACCACGGCCCGCCCGCGCGGCGCCCTGCTCACCGCGACTCCACTCTGCGACGAGGAGCACGTCCTGGTCGCCGCCCCCCGCTGGGCCGCCCGCATCGGTCCTGGGAAGCTGCGCCGGATGGGCTCGCATGCACTGGAGAACCTCCCCGTCGTCGAGGTCCACGAGTCACTGCCACTCGTCGCCCGATACTGGTCGTCCGTCTTCGACTCCCGCCCTGCCACCGCGGGCACCGTCGTCGTCCCCGATCTACGTGCGGTGCTCGCGTGCGCCGTCACGGGCGCGGGCCTCGCAGTGCTGCCCCGCTATCTGTGCGCCGCCGCTCTGGACCGCGGGGACGTCGTGGCCCTCCACGATCCCGCAGTACCTCCGCTGCGTACGTACTTCCTGGCCGTCCGCACCGGCACACTCGCCATGCCACATATCGCGCGGGCGTATGACTGGCTGCTTCACGCCGCGGCCGACTGGTCCTGAGGCCCCTCGTGAGGCCCTCCTGAGGCTCTCGGAGCTCCCCGATGTTTCACGTGGAACCAGGCGGGCCACATTTCTCCCATGACCGTCCGACCCGTGGTCAAGCGCACCGCCCGCGCCATCCTGCTCGATGGCGATGACCTCATTCTGATCAAACGCACCAAGCCCGGCGTCGATCCCTACTGGCTGACTCCGGGCGGCGGGGTCGAGCCCGATGACACGACTGTCGTCGACGCGCTCCATCGTGAGGTGCACGAGGAACTCGGCGCCAAGATCACCGATGTGGTGCCCTGCTTCGTCGACACCGTCGAGCACATCGGCGACGACGGCGGGGCGACCGGCGTGAAGGTGCAGCACTTCTTCGTCTGCCGCCTGGAGTCCATGGATCCGGCCCTGCGGCACGGCCCCGAGATGGACGAACCCTGCGGCGAGTACGAAATCGTGCGGGTGCCGTTCACCCGGGTCGGGATCGCCTCCGTCCACCTCGTGCCGCTGTCCTTGCGGCACTATCTCGACGGGAACATCGAGGGCGTGCGGGCGATGCACGCGCCCGACCTGGGGTGAAGACGTTCTCTTACGGGGCTCGCGGCTCGTGCTGACAAGGCGGCCCCGTCAGTCCCCGGCGGCGACGAGTTCCTCGACGGAGTCGTGGCGTATACGGTCCGACGGAATGCCGATGTCCTTCAAGGCGTCCACCCCGCTGCGGATCATGCCGGGCGGGCCGGAGAGATAGGCGTCGTACTCGTTCCACGGCCCGTACTCGCGTACGACGTCGGGCAGCTGGAGATGGGCCTGCTGGTCGACCACGGGGCGTACGGCGAGCCAGGAGTGGCTCTGCTGCAGCCGCAACATGGTGTCGATGTCGTACAGGTCATGACCGGTGCGAGCGCCGTAGAAGACCTCGACCGGGCGTCGCTCCCCGTGCTCGGCAACATCCTCGACCAGTGCCTTGATGGGCGCGATACCGGTGCCGCCGCCCAGACAGAGGAGTCCGCTGTCGGTGGTGTGGTCGACGGTCATCGATCCGGCCGGCGGGCCGAGCCGGATGATGTCGCCGGGACGGGCACGATGCACCAGCGCGTTGGACACCCAGCCCGCCGGAACCGCCTTCACATGGAACGACAGCAGCCCGTCGGACCGGGGCGCCGAGGCGAACGAGTAGTGCCTCCATATGCGCGGCCACCACGGTGTCTCCAGGCTCGTGTACTGCCCGGCGAGGAATGGGTACGGCTGGTCCGGGCGGACGGTGATGACAGCGATGTCCTGGGTCCTGAGATCGTGCGCGACCACCTCGGCATGCCACCAGGCCGGCGCTCGCAGTTCGTCGGAGGCCGCCGCATCGATCATGACTTGGGAAATCGTCGTATACGCGCGGACCCAGGCCGCTTCGGTCTCCGCGTCCCAGATCGCCGAGGCGAACCGGCTGAGCGAACCGAGGAGGCACTCTCCGACGGCCGGATAGTGCTCGGGCCGGGTGCCGTACTTACGGTGGCCACGGCCGAGGTTCTGCAGATAGTCGATGAGAACCGGGGTGTTGTCGATGTGCTCGGCGGCGGTGAGCAGCGCTTTCAGCAGCCGGTCCCGCTGTGTATCCATCGCGGCGGGGAACAGCGACCGCAGATTCGGGTGGCGCACGAAGAGCAGCGCATAGAAGTAAGAGGTGACCTTGTCGGCGACGGGGCCGACCTCGGCCATGGTCCGGCGGATGAGCACGGCGTCGGGGGACGGCTCCGGAGTGGGGGCGGACCTTTGGGCGGGCACCCGCGACTCCGGCACATGTACGCGCGACTCCGGCAACCGCGGCTCCTGGGCGGGCCCTCTCGTGACGGGACCGAGGTCGGGCTGCTGCCTGCCAGGAGCCCGCTGCCCTCTGCCGAGGTCCGTCCGCTCCCGTCCAGGACCGGACCACACCCGGCCGGCATCAAACTGCGAAAGGCCATGATCGGACTGGGCGGGATCTGACTGCGGTCGTACGGATTCGTGGGCGATCTCCGGCTCGGAGCGCCAAGCCTCAGCGGGTGTGGCCTCATGAGGAGTCGGTGCTGCTTCCACGGCCGGGGATATTCGTTCCTGCTCCGCCGTTCCGCGGCCTGCGGTCGGCCGGCCGACCGGGCGCATCGCTGCCAGACGGCGACCGTCAGCGGACTCCCGCTCTCCACCGGATGGCGCCGGATCTTTGCGCGGCGCGAACCAGCCGCTCCCGCCGCGCCCTCCGGAAGTGCCGTTGTCGGCCGACGTGGTGGCCGGAGCGTCCATGGTGTGCCTCGCCTCGAGCATCTTTCGGTCGGTCTGCGCACCTCCGCGGTCGGAAGATGCCTAATTTCCCCCGTAGATGGCTTGCTTCCCTGCCCGTTCAACCCCCACCGGCCAATGCGGCCACATTCAACCCGGATTCCACTGCCGTAGGACAAGTATGGAGAGAATGTGACATTGGACGCACTTCCCTCATTGCACCATCCCACTCCGAGTCAACGCCCGGCTGCATAACGGAATATGCGGGTCTTCGATCTCTCCGTCCCGTTAAGCTGCATTGGCCTGCGTTCGCGCCCCCGCAAGACGTGCACACATCACGGCGGACGCGAACCGGAGTCGACCATACCGGCAGCCGCCCCAGGCACAAGTCCCCCCTTCCTTCACCACAAATTTGATGCCCTCGAACATCAACTGCCGCCACTACAGAGCGCGTCGGACCAACTCATAGGAATCCCGCAGATCCCGCCCTAGGCAGGAGTGGGTGGCGAGGCTTGCCAAGTGCCCATCCGTATTGACCGCAACGGACACCGGCACCGCCTCGAACAGGTACTCGCCCGACAGCAAGTCGCCGTGGGCAACACAATCGGCCCGCGTCACCCCGAACTCTTCACAGAGACAATCCGCGATCTGCACCTTCGCCGCGGCGCTGAGAACGCCGCCGAGGTCCACGGGCTCCGTGAAGGGCAGAGCGGGGAAACGCGATCCATATGCCGCATGCGCATCCCACCTGGTCAGTCGCTCCACTAAGAAGGAGGGCGAAAGCGAGACGACGGCGCAGTAGTCGCCGTTGCCTCTGTTCTCGGCCCAGACGTCCCCGATGCCGGACAGCCACGGCGCCCCCTCGACGGCCGCCGCCACAGGCGCCGAACGTCCCCCCCTGCCGGGTGGCCCATACAAAGTCCACCCGCCGGTTTCCGCTGTTTCACGTGAAACGTCTGCCCACGCTGAAGAACCACCGGCCTCCCACACCCCTCGTGCCGCAGCGAAGCGCCGGTCCCCGATATCTACTGGGGGCCGGCGCTTCATTGCGGGGTTCGGTCAGGCGAGCGCCTCCACGGCGGCGACGGCAAAGCCGTGGTCCTGCTCGGGTGCACCGCCGCCGACCCCGATCGCCCCGATGAGGCGGCCGTCGCGGTGAACCGGCACACCGCCCGCGATGAACAGGAGTGGCCGGTCAAGCGCCGTGGGCAGGGTGTGGAAGACGCCGCCGGGCTGGACCGCGTTGACGAGGTCAGCGGTGGAGGAGTTCAGCTGGAGCGCCGTGTAGGCCTTGCGGGTGCTGGTCTCGCCGGAGATCAGTACGGCCCGGTCGTCTCACCGGAAGGTGAGCAGATGGCCTCCCGCGTCGAGAACGGTGACGCTGACCGTGACCCCAGCGGCTTCGGCAGCACGGCGGGCAGCGGAGACAAGAAGCTCGGCGTCTTGCGTGCTCAGTGGTGCGACGGCAGTGGTGGTGCTCATGGGGACTTTCTCCTTGGGGGTGGCGCTCAACCGTGGTCGGCCAAAGGGCTGTGCTCGGTCATGGACGGTGGGTGGTTGTCACTCAGCGACTCAGTGGTGCACTGCAGGCCGCTGCTCGGCGGGCGTACCGCTGGCGATGACGACGCTGGGGGCAACCGTACGGCGCTCCAGAGCGGCCGAGAGGACGGCGAGGACCAGGGCACCCGCCGCGAGGATGGCGCCGACCCAGTTGGGGGCGGTGTAACCCAGGCCCGCGGCGATCACCAGACCACCGAGCCAAGCCGAGAGGGCGTTGCCGAGGTTGAAGGCGCCGATGTTCACGGCCGAGGCCAGTGTGGGGGCGCCGTGCGCCTGGTCGAGGACACGCTTCTGCAGCGGCGGCACGGTCGCGAACCCGAGGGCGCCGATCAGGGCGATCGTGACGGCCGCGAGGATCTTGTGGTGCGCGGTCACGGTGAACAGCGCGAGCACGACGGCAAGGCTGCCTAGAGACACGTACAGCATCGGCATCAGCGCGCGGTCGGCGAACTTGCCGCCGATGAGGTTTCCGCCGACCATGCCGAGGCCGAACAGCACCAGCAGCCAGGTGACGGAGCCGACGGCGAACCCGGTGACATGCGTCATCATCGGCGCGATGTAGGTGATGGCGGCGAAGACTCCGCCGAAGCCGAGAACGGTCATCGCCATGGCGAGCAGAACCTGAACGTTCTTGAAGGCGGCGAGCTCGTGACGGAGGTGCACACCTGCCGGCTTCGGCAGCTCGGGGACCAGCCTGGCGATACCCAGCAGACCGACCACGCCGAGCGCGGCAACACCGGCGAAGGTGACACGCCAGCCCACGGACTGGCCGATCAGCGTGCCCAGGGGGACACCGACGACATTGGCGATGGTGAGCCCGCTGAACATCATGGCGATCGCACCAGCCTTCTTCTCGGGCGCCACCAGTTCGGCGGCGACGACCGAGCCGATGCCGAAGAAGGCTCCGTGGGCGAGCGAGGCGACGACCCGGCCCGCCAGCATCAGTCCAAAGGCCGGGGCGACGGCGGAGAGCAGGTTGCCGAGGACGAACAACCCCATCAGCAGCATCAGCATCCGCTTGCGGGACACCTTCGTGCCGAGCGCGGTCATGATCGGGGCACCGATCACCACACCAAGGGCATAGCCGGTCACCAACAGTCCGGCAGTGGGGATGGAGACACCGAAGTCGCTGGCGACCTCGGGCAGCACGCCCATGATCACAAATTCGGTGGTTCCGATTCCGAAGGCCCCGATCGCGAGGGCCAGAAGCGCGAGAGGCATGGTGGAGTACACCTTCCCAGACGATTGCAGGAGCGCTTTACGTGCTCTCACAATACTTGCAGACGCGGGTCATATGCAACAGGGGACTATTGCGATGGTGTTCTATCCTTGAGCCAGCCGCTCCGGGACGGAGGAACACGCCATGACAGCCACGGACCCCGCACTCACCGCCCTTGCTCAGGGTTGGTGCGCACTCTCTCTGCTGCACGGGAGGATCGAGGCCCACATCGAGCGCGCTCTGCAGGCCGGGCACGACCTGAGCGTGCGGGAGTACTCCTTGCTCGACGTGCTCAGCCGACAGCACGACGGCGAGGGCGGCCATCTACAGATGAAGCAGGTCGCGGCCGCAGTCGTGCTCAGCCAGAGCGCCACCACCCGGCTCGTCACCCGGCTCGAGGACCGCGGGCTGCTTTCCCGCTATCTGTGCCCGACCGACCGTCGCGGCATCTACACGAATGTCAGCGAAGCAGGCCTCAAGCTCCTCGACGAAGCGCGGCCCACCAATGACGCCGCCCTGCGCGAGGCGCTCGACGAAGCGGCCAAGAACCCCGAGCTGGCCCCGCTGGTCCGCGTCGTGGAGTCGGCTGGCGTGCCGGTATAGGAGCACACGGACCCCATTCCGTGCCTGTATAGGGTGCGGCCATGGGAGATCTTGAAATACGACCGGCCGTCGCGAACGACATCGCTGCCATCGTTGCGATGCTCGCCGACGATCCACTCGGCGCCCAGCGGGAGTCGCCGGACGATCTGACCCCATACCTGGCGGCGCTCGAGCAGCTCAGCCGTGACCCGAACCAGCACCTTGTCGTCGCCGTGCGCGAGGGACGTGTCGTCGGCACCCTGCAGCTCACGATCATTCCCGGACTGTCACGCAAGGGTTCGACCCGCTCCCTCATCGAGGGCGTGCGCGTCCACGGTGACGAACGCGGCAGTGGCCTCGGCACCAGGCTCATGGAGTGGTCGATCGATGCATCCCGGCGCCAGGGCTGCCAGTTGGTCCAACTGACCTCCGACGTCACCCGTACCGACGCCCACCGCTTCTACGAGCGGCTCGGCTTCACGGCCTCACACGTGGGCTTCAAGCTGGCGCTCTGAGCGCATCCCTCGTCCACTCCGAGGCGGCCTGTTTCACGTGAAACAGGCCGCCTCGCGTCGTAACGATGCCTACTGGATCCCTCGCCAGCCCCCGGGATCCACCCCACCGGGCACAGGAGCGTCCTCACCGTACGGCTGACGAGTGAAGACGAACGACCCTAGGTCCAGATGACTCAAGGACCCGTCCGGGCGCCGTACGGCCCGCAGGGGCTCCCCTGCGTAGTATCCGTCGAGCCCCGTCCAGGTCCCGCCACCGTTCGCCCGAAAACGAGATCGGCGGCCGCCCCCCGACAGCGGGACCAACTCGACCAGACCGTCAGCCGTCAGGCGCAGCGTGCACGCCTGAGTGCCCCAGTACCAGGGTCCCGCCATCTCCAGTACGGAGTGGTCGACTTCGCGCGCCGGGCGCCATGGCTCGGGGATCCGGGGCTCGGCCTCGGCGACGATCCGTACGAGATCGGTGGCCACTGTCAGCGGTCGTGGACCGGAGGTGCAGTTCGACAGAACCACCGCAGCCACGTCGTCCTCCACTCCGATCACGAGGGCCGCCATGAAGCCGGGCAAGGAACCCGAATGTCCCACGAGAATCCGGCCGCCCCGATGCAGAACCTGCAAGCCCAGGCCATAGGAGTCTCCGGACGCCAACTCCTCGGCGTCCGGAGGAGCCGCGGGCGTGCGCATCTCCAGGAGCGACTCCGCGCTGAGCACCCGTTCGTCACCCTGGACCAGGAAGACCGCAAAGCGCGCCAAGTCACCTGTGGTGGACCATAGTTGTCCGGCCGGAGCCATCCGGCCGAGATCCTCGACGGGCTCCGGCATCATGACGTCCGCCCAGGGGTGCACGGCCCAGCCGCCCGCGTGGGGTGCCTGCGGACGCCCACTCGTCCGGTGCAGGCCCAGCGGTTCGAGCACCTCGCGCTGCAGGACCTCTTCCCAGGGGGCTCCCCTCAGTTCCTCAATCAGGGCGCCGAGCAGGGTGTATCCGGGGTTCGAGTAGTGGTGCCGGCGGCCGGCGGTATGCAGAAAGGGTTGTTCGCCGAGTACATCGGCGAGCTCGGGGCGCAGCGAGCCGGGTGTGCGCTCCCACCAAAGACCTGGCGTTTCGGCTGCCAACCCCGCGGTGTGCGCGAGCAGTTCAGCAATCGTGGCCTCCCCCGCGCCAGTACCCGGCAGGTGCTTCTCCAGCGGGTCACCCAGGTCGAGCAGCCCCTCGTCGCGCAACCGCAGCACCAGCACGGCGGTGAAGGTCTTGGTGATCGAGCCGATCCGGTACTGCACGTTCTCGTCCGGCCCGTGCCCGTCCACCGATGTGCGCGACCCGTGCCACACCGGCTCCCCGCCCCGGACGATCGCCGCGATCAGTGACGGCGCCCGCCCCTCGGCCTGAGCAGCGGCGATACGGTGCAACAGGGCTCGGCGTGTGGCCGGCAGCAGCTCTTCCTGAAGTGTCGTCATGCCCCCAGTCCACCTGGCCCGACACCTCGCGTCGAGTCCATTTTCCGCATGCGGACCGCATGTCTCCTGTGCCCACGCCACGAAGCCGGATCAGGTCTGTGCCATGTCCACGAAGCGCGAGTAGTGGCCCTGGAAGGCCACGGTGATCGTGGCCGTCGGGCCGTTACGGTGCTTGCCGACGATGATGTCCGCCTCGCCCGCGCGCGGTGACTCCTTCTCGTACGCGTCCTCGCGGTGCAGCAGGATCACCATGTCTGCGTCCTGCTCGATCGATCCGGACTCACGAAGGTCGGAGACCATGGGCTTCTTGTCTGTGCGCTGCTCGGGGCCACGGTTGAGCTGCGACAGTGCGATCACCGGCAGCTCCAGCTCCTTGGCCAGCAGCTTCAGGTTTCGCGACATGTCGGAGACCTCCTGCTGTCGGCTCTCGGACCGCTTGCCGCCGGACTGCATCAGCTGCAGATAGTCGATGACCACGAGCTTCAGGTCACTGCGCTGCTTGAGGCGGCGGCACTTGGCGCGGATCTCCATCATCGACAGGTTCGGGGAATCGTCGATGTAGAGCGGCGCGGCCGAGACGTCCGGCATGCGGCGCGCGAGCCGGGTCCAGTCCTCGTCGGTCATCGTGCCGGATCGCATGTGGTGCAGGGCGACGCGGGCCTCGGCGGACAGCAGACGCATCGCGATCTCGTTGCGCCCCATTTCGAGCGAGAAGATCACGCTGGGCATGTTGTGCTTGATCGAGCAGGCTCGCGCGAAGTCCAGTGCCAGGGTCGACTTACCCATGGCCGGACGCGCGGCGATGATGATCATCTGGCCCGGGTGCAGCCCGTTCGTGAGCGAGTCGAGGTCGGTGAAACCGGTCGGCACTCCGGTCATCTCGCCCGACCGCGAGCCGATCGCCTCGATCTCGTCGAGCGCGCCCTCCATGATGTCACCGAGCGGCAGATAGTCCTCGGTGGTGCGCTGCTCGGTAACCGCGTAGATCTCGGCCTGGGCGCTGTTGACGATCTCGTCGACGTCGCCGTCGGCCGCGTATCCCATCTGCGTAATGCGCGTGCCCGCTTCGACCAGACGGCGCAGAACCGCGCGCTCGTGGACGATCTCCGCGTAGTACTCGGCGTTCGCCGCCGTCGGGACCGTCTGGACGAGGGTGTGCAGATACGACGCTCCGCCGACCTTGGTGATCTCACCTCGCTTGGTGAGCTCGGCGGCGACGGTGATCGGGTCGGCCGGTTCACCCTTCGCATACAGGTCGAGGATCGCCGTGTAGATCGTCTCGTGCGCGGGGCGGTAGAAGTCGTGGCCCTTGATGACCTCGACGACATCGGCGATTGCGTCCTTGGACAGGAGCATGCCACCAAGGACGGACTGCTCGGCGTCCAGATCCTGCGGCGGCACGCGCTCGAAGGACGAACCTCCGCTCTCCCACGGTCCGTTGTCCCGGTCGCGGTCGTGCTGTTCGTCGCGACCCCGGCCACCATCGCGGCTCCGACGGGAAGATGGCAGACGATCGCTGGGACCGCTGTCGGCCCACGGGTCGTCCAAGGGCTCGGAAATGCTCACCGAGCCACCTCCTCCCGTCCGCCGAGCGGACCTAGCCGTGCTCTTCATTTCTACGGCACGGCACTGACAAATAAGAGGCCCAACTCCGCTTCTGACGCGTCGGTTTTGCGAGCTTTCCGAGGGCGATGGAGAGAGTGGGCGACGCACCACGTTAGGCCTGCGGGCACCGTCAGCCAATCTGGTTATCCACAGGCCATGTGGACGACGGCCCGGATGCTGTGGAGAACTCCGCGAAACCTGTGCACGACTCGGTGGACAGGCCTGTGAACAAGCCCTCAGCGACCCGGAGGAACTGGCTCTGACCTGCCACTTTCCCGTCCACCGGCTGTGCAGAAGAAAAACTTTCCCGGTCGGGCCAAGATCCCTGCAAGCAGGGCGCTGCGACACGCCCAGCGAGACCGATCGTAAGGACCTCTGGCACCTTGCATCTCTTACCTGTGGAAGATTAGATTGGTGCTCATGACACAGGCTCCCGCGGCGCCCAGGGCCGCCCGACGCCGGCATGACCGAGAGATCGTCGCGCTGGCTGTTCCGGCCTTCGGCGCACTCGTCGCCGAGCCTCTCTTCGTGATTGTCGACAGCGCCATTGTCGGCCACCTGGGCACCGCGCAACTGGCCGGTCTCGGCGTCGCCTCCGCCCTTCTCATGACAGCCGTCAGTGTCTTCGTCTTCCTCGCCTATGCCACCACCGCCGCCGTCGCCCGCCAGGTCGGCGCGGGCGATCTGCCCGCCGCCATCCGTCAGGGCATGGACGGCATCTGGCTGGCGCTGCTGCTCGGCACCGCCGTCATCGCGGCTGTCCTGCCCTCGGCGCCCGCTCTGGTGGAACTCTTCGGCGCCTCACACACCGCAGCCCCATACGCGACCACGTACCTGCGCATCTCGTCGCTCGGCATCCCCGCGATGCTCATCGTGCTCGCCTCCACGGGGGTCCTGCGCGGGTTGCAGGACACGAAGACGCCGCTCTACGTCGCCGTCGCGGGCTTCGTCGCCAACGCCGTGCTCAACGCGGGCCTTGTCTACGGCGCCGACCTGGGCATCGCGGGATCCGCCTGGGGCACCGTCATCGCCCAGTTCGGCATGGCCGCGGTCTACCTGTTCGTCGTTGTCCGCGGAGCCAGGAAGCACGGTGCCTCGCTACGACCGGACGCCACCGGGATACGGGCCTGCGCCCAGGCAGGTGTACCCCTGCTCGTGCGCACGCTGTCGCTGCGGGCGATCCTCATGATCGCGACTGGCGTCGCAGCCCGCCTGGGGGACACCGACATCGCCGCGCACCAGATCATCATGGGGCTGTGGAGCCTCCTCGCCTTCGCGCTCGACGCGATCGCCATCGCCGGGCAGGCCATCATCGGGCGCTATCTCGGCGCGAACGACATACAAGGGGCCCGCGAGGCCTGCCGCCGGATGGTCCAGTGGGGCATCGCCGCCGGTGTCGTCCTCGGCCTGTTGGTGATCGCCGCCCGCCCGCTCTTCCTTCCCTTGTTCACCAGCGATTCGGCCGTCCAGAACACGGCGTTGCCCGCTCTGGTCCTGGTGGCAGTCTCGCAACCGATCAGCGGGATCGTCTTCGTCCTGGACGGGGTCCTGATGGGCGCGGGGGACGGGCCGTACCTGGCCTGGGCGATGCTGCTCACCCTGGCGGTCTTTACTCCGGTCGCACTGCTGGTGCCCGCGGCCGGTGGCGGGCTCACCGCACTCTGGGGAGCGATGACGCTGATGATGGCGGTAAGGATGCTGACCCTGTGGCTACGCTCCCGCTCAGACCGCTGGATCGTCACGGGCGCGACACGCTGACCAAGCCGCCCGACCAAGCGGGCTGACCGAACACCAGCAAGCGGCTCGTTTCACGTGAAACCCACCCCCCCGTTTCACGGGAAACACCACCTTCCCCGAACCGCCGCTTCCCCCTGAACTCCCGTTTCACGTGAAACGAAGAAGGGCCGCACCCCAACGGGTACGGCCCTTCTCTCAGCTATGCCGAGCGCAGCGATCAGGCCGCGACGACCTCGATGCTGACCTTGGCGGCAACCTCGGGGTGCAGACGCACGGACGTCTCGTGGGCGCCCAGGGTCTTGATCGGCGAGCCCAGCTCGATGCGGCGCTTGTCGACCTCGGGGCCACCGGAAGCCTTGATCGCGGAAGCGATGTCGGCCGGGGTGACGGAACCGAAGAGACGACCGGCGTCGCCGGAGCGAACGGCCAGACGGACCTTCACGCCCTCGAGGCGGGCCTTGATCTCGTTGGCCTGCTCGATGGTCGCAATCTCGTGGATCTTGCGAGCACGACGAATCTGCTCGACGTCCTTCTCGCCGCCCTTGGTCCAGCGGATCGCAAAGTTCCGCGGGATCAGGTAGTTGCGAGCGTAACCGTCCTTGACGTCGACGACGTCGCCCGCAGCACCGAGGCCGGAGACCTCGTGGGTGAGGATGATCTTCATGTGTCAGTCACCCTTCCCTTATCGCGCGGTGGAGGTGTAGGGCAGCAGCGCCATCTCACGGCTGTTCTTCACGGCCGTGGCGACGTCACGCTGGTGCTGCGTGCAGTTGCCGGTCACGCGGCGGGCACGGATCTTGCCGCGGTCGGAAATGAACTTCCGCAGCATGTTCGTGTCCTTGTAGTCCACGTACGTGACCTTGTCCTTGCAGAAAGCGCAGACCTTTTTCTTCGGCTTGCGCACAGGCGGCTTCGCCATGGTGTATCTCCTGTGTGATCAAGAAGTGGGGGTACGGCCCACCCTCGGCCCGGGGGCCTAGAAGGGGGGCTCGTCCGAGTAGCCGCCGCCAGAGCCGCCGGAGGATCCGCCGGAGCTTCCGCCCCAGCCGCCACCGCCGCCGCCCTGGTTGCCACCACCAGCGGGAGCGCTGGTCGCCCAGGGGTCGTCAGCGGGAGCACCGCCGCCGCCCTGCTGACCGCCGCCGGAGCCACCGCCCCAGCCGCCGCCCTGCTGGCCGCCGCCACCGCCGCCGCCGTAACCGCCCTGGCCACCTCGACCGGTGGTCTTGGTGACCTTGGCCGTGGCGTTCTTCAGGCTGGCGCCGACTTCCTCGACGTCCAGCTCGTAGACCGTGCGCTTGACGCCCTCACGGTCCTCGTAGGACCGCTGCTTCAGCCGGCCCTGCACGATGACGCGCATGCCTCGCTGGAGCGACTCGGCGACGTTCTCCGCCGCCTGACGCCAGACCGAGCAGGTCAGGAACAGGCTCTCGCCGTCCTTCCACTCATTGGTCTGACGGTCGAAGGTGCGGGGGGTGGACGCGACACGGAACTTCGCGACCGCCGCACCGGAAGGGGTGAAGCGCAGCTCGGGGTCGTCGACAAGATTGCCGACGACCGTGATGACGGTCTCGCCTGCCATGGGGGTACCTCTCGGCGGGTTTGCTGCTGGCTGCTTGCTGCTACTCGTTGCCCGAGATCAGCTGAGCTGGAGAGCTCAGTGGGTCTCGGGACGGAGGACCTTGGTCCGGAGGACCGACTCGTTCAGGTTCATCTGGCGGTCGAGCTCCTTGACGACCGCAGGCTCGGCCTGCAGGTCGATGACCGAGTAGATGCCCTCAGGCTTCTTCTTGATCTCGTAGGACAGACGACGACGGCCCCAGGTGTCGACCTTCTCGACCTTTCCGTTGCCCTCACGGACGACGGAGAGGAAGTTCTCGATCAGCGGGGAGACAGCGCGCTCTTCGAGATCGGGGTCGAGGATGACCATCACTTCGTAGTGACGCATGTGGAACCCACCTCCTTTGGACTCAGCGGCCACGGTCGTTCCGTGGCAGGAGGGTTGTGATGCGTACGCAACGGTATCGGCCGCCACTGACAACGGGGCTTCCCGATCGGGGATCCGAACGGGACGACCTGTCGTGGCTTGTCGAGGCCTGGCATGGCCTGGGCAGACACCGGTGCAGAGGGTACAGAGTACCCGCACACCCGCTTCCGGTTGAAATCCGGCCGGGGTGACCGTCAATCTGTACACATCGGGTGTGTATGGCGCTACGATGCGCCGCCTTCCGCAGGAGGTGCCCCATGGCACAGACAATGCGACCCACCATCGCCGGCTCCCTGCTCGCGACGGACCACAAACGCCACCTTCTCCAGGACGCGCTGCTCGCGGTGACCCTGGTGCTCGGCGCGACGGCTTTCATCACGGCACAGTTCCACAGCCTGCATCTGATCAGCTCGTGGACGGGACTGCTGGGCATCATCACCGGTGCCAGCGGCCAGTTCATCTCGGAGACGACCCGGGAGCGCTTCGGGCTGATCCTGGGTCTCGGTGCCTCGGCCTTCGGCTTCTTCCTCGGCATGTCACAAGGCGGCCTCTTCGGCGGCCTCATCGGCTGAGGTCGACGAACCACTCGGGCACCAATACCCGCCCGGGTAGACCGACACAACATCCCATAACGTCCTGACCACGCATCGGTCCGGACGCAGGATCCATACGGCCAGACGGGGCGCTCGCAGGGCGCAGTAGGCTTCGGCGCGAGAGCCGGAGCCCCTGTACCCATGGGGACACACCAGCCCGAGGAGCGCCCCGAATGAGCCTGACCCTGAGGACCATCAGCCGAGAGCAGCATCTGGCATACATCCAGAGCCTGCCTTCGGCGAGCCACATGCAGGTCCCGGCGTGGGCTGATGTCAAAGCGGAGTGGCGCTCGGAGAGCCTCGGCTGGTTCGACGACAGGACCGGCGAGATGGTGGGCGCCGGGCTGGTGCTGTACCGCCAGCTGCCCAAGATCAAGCGCTATCTCGCCTATCTGCCCGAGGGCCCGGTCATCAACTGGTACGCGCCGAACCTCGACGAGTGGCTGCAGCCGATGCTCGCGCACCTCAAGCACCAGGGCGCCTTCTCCGTGAAGATGGGCCCGCCGGTGATCATCCGGCGCTGGGAGGCCACCTCCATCAAGGGCGGCATCCAGAACCCGGACGTGAAGCGCCTGCGCGACATCGAGGCCGACTTCATCGAACCGCGCGCCTTCGAGGTCGCCGACAAGCTGCGCCGCATGGGCTGGCAGCAGGGCGAGGACGGCGGCGCGGGCTTCGGCGACGTACAACCGCGCTACGTCTTCCAGGTGCCGCTGGCGAACCGCTCCCTGGAAGAGGTGCACAAGAACTTCAACCAGCTGTGGCGCCGCAACATCAAGAAGGCCGAAAAGGAACGCGTCGAGGTCGTCCAGGGCGGCTATCACGACCTTGAGGAATGGCAGCGGCTGTACGAGATCACGGCCATCCGCGATCACTTCCGGCCCCGCCCGCTGTCGTACTTCCAGCGCATGTGGACGGCCCTCAACACCGAGGACCCCAACCGGATGCGGCTCTATTTCGCCCGGCGCGACGGCGTGAACCTGTCCGCGGCGACGATGCTGGTCGTCGGTGGACACGTCTGGTACTCGTACGGTGCCTCGGACAACATCGGACGTGAGTTCCGGCCCTCGAACGCGATGCAGTGGCGGATGCTGCGCGACTCGTACGCCCTCGGGGCGACCGTCTATGACCTGCGCGGCATCTCCGACTCGCTGGACGAGACCGACCACCTTTTCGGCCTGATCCAGTTCAAGGTGGGCACGGGTGGGCAGGCCGCCGAATACCTCGGAGAGTGGGACTTCCCGCTGAACAAGCTGCTTCACAAGGCGCTCGACATCTACATGTCGCGCCGCTGAGCCAGTCCGAAACAAGCCCCCCACCGCGTCCCGAACCGCATGTCGAGCCACTGATCCGGCCCGGTATCGCCACGTCGGCCCGGCGGATCCGCCACAATTTCCTTTCACACCTCTGATACACCGCAGCCACAAGAAAGGTTCCGGGACCGGCCATGGCGCTCACGCTCTACGTCGACACCGCGCGCTGGCGGGCACACCACAAGCAGGTGTCCGAGCAGTTTCCGGGGCTGGTCCCCGTCTGCAAGGGCAACGGCTACGGCTTCGGCCACGAACGGCTCGCGGACGAGGCCACCCGCCTGGGCGCGGACGTCCTCGCTGTCGGCACCACGTACGAAGCCGCCCGGATCAAGGACTGGTTCGGCGGCGACCTGCTGGTCCTGACGCCGTTCAGGCGGGGCGAGGAGCCCGTACCGCTGCCCGACCGTGTCATCCGCTCGGTGTCGTCCATCGACGGCGTGTACGGCCTCGTGGGCGCCCGTGTCGTCATCGAGGTGATGTCCTCGATGAAACGGCACGGCGTGAGCGAGCAGGAACTGCCGCATCTGCACTCCGCCATCGAGAACGTCCGGCTGGAGGGCTTCGCCATCCACCTGCCGCTGGACCGCACCGACGGCTCCGACGCCGTCGAGGAGGTCATCGGCTGGATGGACCGGCTGCGCGCCGCCCGCCTGCCGCTGCACACGATGTTCGTCAGCCACCTCAAGGCCACGGAACTCGCGCGGCTGCAGCAGCAGTTCCCGCAGACCCGCTTCCGGGCGCGGATCGGCACGCGGCTGTGGCTGGGGGACCACGAAGCGACCGAGTACCGCGGGGCCGTCCTGGACGTCACGCGCGTCTCCAAGGGCGACCGCTTCGGCTACCGGCAGCAGAAGGTGGCCTCCGACGGCTGGCTCGTCGTCGTGGCGGGCGGTACGTCGCACGGAGTAGGGCTGGAGGCTCCCAAGGCGCTGCACGGTGTCATGCCGCGCGCCAAGGGTGTCGCCCGCGCCGGCCTCGCCACGGTCAACCGGAACCTTTCTCCGTTCGTCTGGGCGGGCAAGCAGCGCTGGTTCGCCGAGCCCCCGCACATGCAGGTTTCGATCCTTTTCGTGCCCGCCGAGGCCACGGAACCGAAGGTCGGCGACGAGCTCGTGGCCCATCTGCGGCACACCACCACACAGTTCGACCGCGTCGTCGAACGCTGACGTCAGGGTCGTACGCCCCCCAGCACCCCTCCGACAGCCCAAAGGCCGTACACGGACCCCGTGTACGGCCTTTCGCGTGGCGTTTCCCTACGACCTGCTCACAGACCTGCTCACACCCCGCACGCGCACTGTTCGCTCAGGGCGAACCGTCCCCCGCGGCCGGCGCGGGCGAACCCTGGCTGCCCCAGTCCACCGGCGGCCCGTCGAAGTGGGCCGCATGCCGCGGCGGATGGGACGCCGGACCGAACACGAACACGTCCTCCGCGCCGTCCAGAACACCGCCCGACGGATCGTCGTCGCCGGCCTTGCGCACCATGTCCCGCTCCGGCATGAAGATGTCGCGCACGACCACGGCGCACAGGTACAGCGTCCCCAGCAGATGGGCGGCGATGGCGATCTGGTACCCGTCGGTCGGCAGGCCCTTGTGGGCGTCCCCGCTGGTCGTGTACGCGAGGTACATCCAAATCCCCAGGAAGTACGCCACCTCGCACGCCTGCCAGATCAGGAAGTCCCGCCAGCGCGGCCGGGCCAGCGCGGCGAGGGGGACGAGCCACAGTACGTACTGGGGCGAGTACACCTTGTTGGTGAGGATGAAGGCGGCGACGATCAGGAAGGCGAGCTGGGCGAAGCGCGGGCGGCGCGGAGCGGTGAGCGTGAGCGCGGCAATGCCCGCACAGACGAGCACCATCATGACCATCGCCAGCGTGTTCGCCATGTCGGAGGTGATCGTGACCTTCCACCAGTTCGAGACGAACAGGAAGACCGAACCGAAGTCGATGCCCCGTTCGCGACTGAAGCTGTAGAACTTCGCCCAGCCTTCCGGGGCGAGGTACATCACCGGAAGGTTCACCACGAGCCAGGCCCCGACGGCGCCCATGAGCGCGTTCCCGAACTCGCGCCACTTGCCGGCCCGCCAGCACAGCACGAGAAGCGGACCCAGCACCAGGAACGGATAGAACTTGGCGGCCGTGGCGAGTCCGGTCAGGATGCCGAAGGCGAGCGCACGGCCCCGCGACCACATGAGCATCGCCGCGGCCAGCAGGGCCACGGCGAGGAGGTCCCAGTTAATGGTGGCCGTCAGCGCGAAAGCGGGCGCGAGGGCGACCAGGAGGCCGTCCCAGGGGCGCCTGCGGTGAATGCGCGCGGTGCATACGGCGATGACCGCCGCGCACACCATGAGCATCCCGGCGTTGACCATCCAGTAGATCTGCTCCTGGTCCTGGATGCTGCCGCCGCCCGGCGTGAGCCAGGCCGCCACCTCCATGAACACACCGGTCAGCACCGGATACTCGAGGTAGTCCATGTCGCCGGGAAGCTTGTCGAAGTACGGCACGAGACCGTCGGCGAATCCGCGCCCCTGGTACAGGTGCGGGATGTCCGAGTAGCACGCGTGCGTGTACTGCGAGCTGGCCCCGAAGAACCAGCCGCCGTCGTAGCACGGCAGCTTCTGCACCATGCCGAGGGCAAACATGCCGATCGCGACGAGCGCGACGACCCGTACGGGGGTCCACCAGGACGTCCCGAACAGGGCCCTTCGTCCGATGGGGCCGCCGATCAGCTCACTTCCGGCCGCGGCGACCTCGTCCTCCTTGGTCGGCCGCACCGGCTCCGGCTCGCGCACGCTCGCTCGCGTCGTCTCTGCACTGGGCATGGCGCACATCCTGCCGTACGGAGCTGAGAGCGCGCGGTGCGGCGACCGATGCCTTCCCCGCTCCCCGCCGCTTGTGATCAAGACCACACAATGTCCCGGACATGGCACAGGGGCCGTCAGCCAAAGCTGACGGCCCCTGCTTGTGCGGGCTCCGCGTCCCTCGCTCAGCCCGTCTGGCCTCCGAAGATGCCGCCGTTGGTATTACCTCTGGTATTTCCATTGGCGGTGTCGGTCGCCGTGGGCGTGGGCGATACGTCTCCGGTCGGATCACCGGTTTCGGTGCCCCCCGTTTCCGTCCCGCCGCTGTCATCGCATTTCCAGAAGTTGTTACATGTCTCGCTCGCCGAGGGCGAGGGACTGGCCTCGGACTCGCTGGGCGTGATGCTCGGCGTCGGGCTCGGCTCCTCCGACTCCGTGACCGACGGGGTCACGCTCGGGCTCGGGCTGGGGTCAATAATCTCGCCCCACTTCTCGGCCTCCGGGAAGGGCTCATGTTCGGAGTTCTTGAGAGCCTCGGCCATGTAGTCCTTCCAGACCTGGGCCGGAATGTCACCACCGTGGATGGACTCCACACCGCCGGTGCCGTTCATGGAGAGCAGCTTGCCCTTGTCCGGGTCCGTCCTGAACAGGGTGACGGCCGTGGACAGTTCCCTGGTGTAACCGACGAACCACGCCGACTTGTTCTTGTCGGTCGTACCGGTCTTGCCGGCCACGGGGAATCCGATGTCCGCGACCTTCTTGCCGGTGCCGTTCTTGACGACGTTCTCCAGGACGTCGGTCACGTTGTCGGCGACCTTCGCGTCCATCGCGGTCTGCTTCGCGGGGGGCTTGAACTCCGGGAGCGTATCGCCGTCCTTGATCACCTTGGTGACCGAGTACGGCTCGTAGTGCGTCCCCGACGCGGCGAAGGTGCCGTACGCGTCGGCCATGCGGATGGCGCTGGGGGTCGAGGTGCCCAGCGAGAAGGACACGTTGTTGATATTCCCCTGGTCGAAGGAGGACGGCAGGATGCCCATCGACTCCGCGACCTTCTGGGTCGTTTTGAGACCCACGTCGACGCCCAACTGCGCGAATGGCGAGTTGATGGACTGTTCCATGGCTTTCTTGAGGGTCACCATCCCCCAGGCCGTGGTTCCCTCGTTCTTCTGACGGAACGGCTTGCCTTTGGATCCCATGATCGGATCGCCGTTCTGATCCTTGATCACGAGGAGGTCGTTGCCGTTGTAGCGGCTCATCGGCGAGAGGGGCTCCCCGTCGCTGGCGACGGTCCCGTACTCCATCGCGGAGGCCAGCACGATGGGCTTCCAGGTCGAGCCGACCGGCACACCCGTCGTATTGGCGTTGTTGGAGTAGTGACCCTTGTCGAAGCCGGCGCCACCGTAGAGCGCCACGATCGCGCCGCTCTTCGGATCGACCGAGGCCGCGCCGAACTGCACGTTCTTGTCGGTCTTGGGGCGCTTCTTGGCGTCGAGGAAGCTCTCCTCCGTCGCCTTGACGGCCTTGGTCAGCTCGTTGACCTTCTCCTTGTCGAAGGTCGTGTAGATCCGGTAGCCGCCCTGCTCCAGTTGGTCCTGGGTGATGCCGGTCTTCTTCGCCACGTATTCCTTGGCGATGTCGACGAGATAACCGGTCTGTCCGGACAGGGTCGACGTCAGCTTCTTCAGCTTGGGGAAGCTGCCGACCTCGTCCCGCTCGGCCTGGGTCATGTTTCCGACCGTCACCTCACGGTCCAGAATCCACTTCCAGCGGTCCTTGACCCGCTCCGTGTTGAGCTCGCGCGTGGCGTTCGCTCCGACACCACCGTCGGGGTTGTACAGGTTCGGCCCCTTGAGGACGGACGCGAGGAAGACGCACTCCTCAGTGGTGAGGTCCTCCGAGTCCTTGCCGAAGTAGGACTGGGCGGCCGCCTGGATGCCGTAGGAGTTGCGGCCGTAGAAGGCGGTGTTGAGGTAGCCCGCAAGGATTTCGTCCTTGCTCAGCTTGGAGCCCACCTTGATGGAGATGAAGAGCTCTTTGAACTTGCGGGTGACGGTCTGGTCCTGACTCAGGTACGTGTTCTTCACGTACTGCTGAGTGATGGTCGAGCCACCCTGCGTCTGACCGCCCCGCGCCATGTTGAAGAGAGCCCGACCGATACCCATCGGGTCGACGCCCCGGTCCGTGTAGAAGGACGCGTTCTCGGCGGAGACCACTGCCTTCTGCATGGCGTCGGGGATCTTGTCGATCTTCACGTTCTGCCGGTTCGTGTCACCACCGGTCGCGGCCATCTGGGTCTTCCCATCAGACCAGTAGAAGACGTTGTTCTCGGCCTCGGCGGCCTTGTTCGCGTCCGGGATGCCCACCATGGCGTACCCGATGCCTGCCGCGACCATCAGCCCGCCCATGAAGCTGAGGAACGTACCCGTCACCAGCTTCCAGGACGGCACCCAGCGTGCGGCTCCATACTTGCCCGCGCGCGGGTAGTCGATGAAGCGCTTCTTGACAGGCCCCGAGGCCCGGCCACGCCCAGGACCGGACGGGCCGCCGGGATCGCCGCGGCGACCGCCGAGCCCCGCGGCATCGGCGCCTCTGCGCCGGCTGCCACCACTACTGCTTTTCTGCGCCGCCCGCCGGGCCTCGGCACGGCTGGCGTACGGGCGCTCCTCTTCACCCCCCGACTCATAGGAGTCGGAGGGTGACCCGGTGGCGCCTCGCGGCGCCGCGCGGCGGCCGGAGGACGAGCCGGGCTGGCCGCGTCGTGCCGCGGCGCGTCCGCCGCCTTGCGGCTGCGGCGGTTTGCGACGGTGCTCGCTCATCGAACGATTACTCCTCGGGCAGGCGCACCCGTGCGCGCCTGGAAACGGCGGCTGGTTTCCGGTCCCCCCGAAGTACGGATGTGGTCGTGTGCATATTCACCCGTACTGCACCGAGGACGAAGACGTCCCCAGGCGTCACTTGGTTCCCGGCGGTCTGCATGCCGCACAGACTACGCACCGTCAAAACCCACCTAGCGCCGAAGTTCACCCCAAATCAGGCAACTCGCTTCGTATGAATCGGTGATGTGACGCCGTTCACCTTGACCACTCTTGCCGCATCCGCAGGGTCGTTCTATCGTGCTGATGTATCGAGTCGATACATCAGCTCGGCATAAAGACCGTGCCGAGGAGGTTGCGGCAGAGAGGAGGCGACATGAGCCGGCGTTCCGGGATCCTCGAGTTCGCCGTACTCGGCCTGCTCCGCGAGTCCCCGATGCATGGCTATGAGCTGCGCAAACGTCTCAATACGTCACTGGGTGTGTTCCGTGCGTTCAGCTACGGGACGCTCTATCCCTGCCTCAAGACGCTGGTCGCCAACGGCTGGTTGATCGAGGAGCCGGGGAATCCCCCTGAGGACGCCCTCGCCGCTCCACTCGCAGGGCGTCGCGCCAAAATCGTCTACCGGTTGACGGCGGAAGGTAAGGAGCACTTCGAGGAACTGCTCTCGCAGACGGGTCCCGATGCGTACGAGGACGAGCACTTCGCCGCTCGCTTCGCCTTCTTCGGGCAGACGTCGCGTGACGTGCGCATGCGCGTGCTCGAGGGCCGCCGCAGTCGGCTCGAGGAACGCCTGGAGAAGATGCGCGCCTCTCTGGCACGCACCCGGGAGCGCCTCGACGACTACACCCTTGAGCTCCAGCGCCACGGAATGGAGTCCGTGGAGCGCGAAGTGCGCTGGCTGAACGAGCTCATCGAGAGCGAGCGCGCAGGACGGGACGTCAAAGGTTCCGCCCCCGAGGGCTCCGCTCAGCAGAACAGCACATCTGGAGAGTCGGGCGGCCTGCCCCGGTACCGGGACGAGTCCCGGCCGGATCCGTCCGACGACACCACCACGTGAGGTCCAGTCGGGGCTTCACCTCGTACACACAGGGAGCAACCGGAATGGGTTCGGTTCGCGTAGCCATCGTCGGCGTGGGCAACTGCGCCGCCTCGCTGGTGCAGGGCGTCGAGTACTACAAGGACGCCGACCCGGCGTCCAAGGTCCCGGGTCTGATGCACGTCCAGTTCGGCGACTACCACGTCGGTGACGTCGAGTTCGTCGCCGCCTTCGACGTCGACGCGAAGAAGGTCGGCCTCGACCTCTCCGACGCCATCGGTGCCAGCGAGAACAACACCATCAAGATCTGCGACGTCCCGAACAAGGGCGTCACGGTCCAGCGCGGTCACACCCTCGACGGTCTCGGTAAGTACTACCGCATGACCATCGAGGAGTCCGCCGAGGAGCCCGTCGACGTCGTCCAGATCCTCAAGGACCGCCAGGTCGACGTCCTCGTCTGCTACCTGCCCGTCGGTTCCGAGGACGCGGCGAAGTTCTACGCCCAGTGCGCCATCGACGCCAAGGTCGCCTTCGTCAACGCCCTCCCGGTCTTCATCGCCGGCACCAAGGAGTGGGCTGACAAGTTCACCGAGGCGGGCGTCCCGATCGTCGGCGACGACATCAAGTCGCAGGTCGGTGCGACCATCACGCACCGTGTGATGGCGAAGCTGTTCGAGGACCGCGGTGTCCGTCTTGAGCGCACCATGCAGCTCAACGTCGGCGGCAACATGGACTTCAAGAACATGCTCGAGCGCGACCGCCTCGAGTCCAAGAAGATCTCGAAGACGCAGGCCGTCACCTCGCAGATCCCCGACCGCGACATGGGCGAGAAGAACGTCCACATCGGTCCGTCGGACTACGTGGCCTGGCTCGACGACCGCAAGTGGGCGTACGTCCGCCTCGAGGGCCGTGCCTTCGGCGATGTCCCGCTGAACCTGGAGTACAAGCTCGAGGTCTGGGACTCCCCGAACTCGGCGGGTGTCATCATCGACGCCCTGCGCGCCGCGAAGATCGCCAAGGACCGCGGCATCGGCGGCCCGATCCTGTCGGCGTCCTCGTACTTCATGAAGTCCCCGCCGGTTCAGTACTTCGACGACGAGGCCTTCGCCAACGTCGAGAAGTTCATCAAGGGCGAGGTCGAGCGCTAAGACTCTGGTCTGACTCGCTGGTCTGACTCGGCTGTTGAGGGTCTCCGGGCATCGCGCCCGGGGACCCTCCCCCTATGTGAGGCTGTGCTCCATGGCTGTCGTGCGTGACCTGCGCGTCCTCCTGCGCTTCCAGGGCTTCCGACGCCTGCTCGGCGTACGACTGCTGTCCCAGGGCGCCGACGGGGTCTACCAGGTCGCGCTCGCCGCGTACGTCGTCTTCTCGCCGGAGAAGCAGACCTCCGCGGCCTCGATCGCCTCGGCCATGGCGGTCCTGCTGCTCCCGTACTCCCTCGTGGGCCCCTTCGCGGGCGTCCTGCTCGACCGCTGGCGGCGCCGCCAGGTCTTCCTCTACGGGAACCTGCTGCGAGCCGCGCTGGCGTGCGTGACGGCCATCCTGATGCTGAGCCACGTCCCCGACTGGCTCTTCTACGTCTCCGCGCTGTGCGTCACCGCGGTCAACCGGTTCGTCCTCGCGGGCCTCTCTGCCGCCCTGCCTCGAGTCGTCGACGCCGACCGCCTGGTGATGGCCAACTCCCTGTCACCCACCGCCGGGACACTCGCCGCGACCGCGGGCGGCGGTCTCGCGTTTGTCGTACGACTGGTCGCCTCGGACTCCGACGCGGCGGTGGTCCTCCTCGGGGCAGCTCTCTATCTGTGCTCGGCGCTCGCCTCGCTGCGCATCTCCCCGGAGCTGCTCGGCCCCGACCAGGAGTTGGTGCAGCCACGCCTGGGCATGGCGCTCGCCGGCACCGCACGCGGTCTCGCAGCGGGCGTACGCCACCTCGCCGAGCCCGCGCGGCGTGAGGCTGCCTGGGCACTCGCGGCGATGACGCTGATGCGCTTCTGCTACGGCGCCCTGACGGTCATGGTGCTGATGCTCTGCCGGTACGCCTGGGTATCCGACCCCGACGACGGGCTCGCCCTGCTGGGGCTCGCCGTGGGCATCTCCGCGGCAGGCTTCTTCGTCGCGGCCGTGGTGACGCCCTGGGCGGTGGGACGGTGGGGCCCCGGAGGCTGGATCATCGGGTGCGCAGGCGCGGCCGCGGTCCTGGAACCCGCGCTCGGCCTCCCGTTCGCCGTGGCGCCCATGCTGGCCGCCGCCTTCGTCGTCGGCCTGGCCACGCAGGGTGCGAAGATCGCCACGGACACGATCGTGCAGTCATCGGTCGACGACGGCTACCGCGGCCGGATCTTCTCCGTTTACGACGTCCTGTTCAACGTCGCGTTCGTCGGCGCGGCCGCCGTAGCCGCACTGATGCTGCCTTCCGACGGCCGGTCGGTTCCCCTCGTCGTCACCGTGGCCGCACTGTACGCAGCAATTGCTGCCGCGATGACCCGCTTCGAAAAGCAGTAAGTGTCACATCAACGCCACAGAGCCCCTCTGAGCTACTGCATTGTCACAGGGTCCCGATAGCTTACGTGCGTCTTATTTCGCGTCATGCGCCTACATTCCAGGGGGACCCCAAAGTGACCACTCCGCCGCCACAGGGCCAGAACCCGTTCGCCCAGGGCCAGCAGCCCTACGGCCAGCCGCCCCAGGGACAGACGCCCTACGGCCAGCAGCAGCCGCAGGGGTACCCACAGCAGCCGAAGCGCGGCATCAAGCAGTACCTGCGCATCATCGGCTTCATCGCGGTCCTCAGCGTCGTCGTGGGCGGTTGGTTGCTCAGCAGCAGCGATGACGCCAAGAAGCTGGCGGTCGGCGACTGCGTGTACAACAAGGGGACGTCGGACGACCCCGAAGTCGTCCAGGTTGACTGCAGCGACTCCAAGGCCACGCACACGGTGCTGAAGAAGGCGGACGGCGCGACGCTGCCCTCGCTGACGTGCGGCAGCGTCACGAACACGACGGCGACGTTGACATGGGAGGAAACCGGCGAGTCCTTCACGCTCTGCCTGGGAGACAACAAGTAGCCCGCTGAGCCGGACGTGCCGAGGGGCGGTGTTTCACGTGAAACACCGCCCCTCGGCATTGCTCGTTGCGGACACCCGGGGTCATGTTTCACGTGAAACATGACCCCGGGTGTCGAGCTTCAGCCCTGCTCGGCCCACCACTCCTTGAGTGCGGTCACCGCCGCGTCGTGCTCCATCGGCCCGTTCTCCAGCCGCAGCTCCAGGAGGAACTTGTAGGCCTGACCGATCGCCGGGCCGGGGCCGATGCCCAGGATCTCCATGATCTGGTTGCCGTCGAGATCGGGACGGATCGCGTCCAGCTCCTCTTGCTCCTGGAGCTGGGCGATGCGCTCTTCCAGGCCGTCGTAGGCGCTGGAGAGTGTGGCCGCCTTCCTCTTGTTGCGGGTGGTGCAGTCGGAGCGGGTCAGCTTGTGAAGGCGGTCGAGGAGGGGGCCCGCGTCGCGTACATAGCGACGAACCGCGGAGTCCGTCCACTCACCGGTGCCGTACCCGTGGAAGCGGAGGTGAAGTTCGACCAGACGCGAGACATCCTTCACGAGATCGTTGGAGTACTTGAGCTCCGTCATCCGCTTCTTGGTCATCTTGGCGCCCACCACCTCGTGGTGGTGGAAGGAGACCCGTCCGTCCTTCTCGAAGCGCCGTGTCCGCGGCTTGCCGATGTCATGCAGCAGCGCGGCAAGCCGCAGCGTCAGGTCCGGACCCTTCTCCTCCAGCGCCATGGCCTGCTCCAGGACGATCAGCGTGTGCTCGTAGACGTCCTTGTGCCGGTGGTGCTCGTCGCGCTCCAGCCGCAGCGCGGGAAGCTCCGGCAGTACATGGTCGGCGAGTCCGGTGTCGACGAGCAGCGTCAAACCCTTGCGCGGGTACGCGGAGAGGACCAGCTTGTTCAGCTCGTCCCGCACCCGCTCGGCCGACACGATCTCGATGCGCTCGGCCATGTCCGTCATCGCGGCGACGACGTCGGGGGCCACCTCGAAGTCGAGCTGCGCGGCGAACCGCGCGGCGCGCATCATCCGCAGCGGATCGTCGGAGAAGGACTCCTCAGCCGTGCCTGGTGTACGCAGAACGCGAGCCGCCAAGTCGTCCCGGCCGCCGTACGGGTCGATGAACTCCTTCTCCGGCAGGGCCACGGCCATCGCGTTCACCGTGAAGTCGCGGCGCACGAGGTCTTCCTCGATGGAGTCGCCGTAGGACACCTCGGGCTTGCGGGAGGTCCGGTCGTACGCCTCGGAGCGGTACGTGGTGATCTCGATCTGGAAGGACTGCTGTACGTCGCCCACGTGGGCGTCCTTCTGCGCGCCCACGGTGCCGAAGGCGATCCCGACCTCCCATACGGCGTCCGCCCAGGGCCGCACGATCTTCAGCACGTCCTCGGGCCGGGCATCGGTGGTGAAGTCCAGGTCATTGCCGAGCCGGCCGAGGAGCGCGTCCCTGACCGAGCCGCCGACGAGTGCGAGCGAGAATCCCGCCTCCTGGAAACGGCGGGCGAGGTCGTCGGCGACAGGGGACACCCGCAGCAGTTCACTCACCGCGCGGCGCTGCACCTGGCTCAGGGCACTGGGGTTGTCTTCGTTGGCGTTCGGCACAACAGAAAAGGGTACGTGGCCGAGGCACCCGCGGGCGCCTTCATAAAACGTGCACAGGCCGCCCCCCTGTCTGTGCACGCATTAATACGTACACATAGAGGACAGTCGGCCCAGTTCTCCGATCTTGTGGAGCAGTCCGCGGCACTTACCCTCAGCGCGCATCGTTACCATGCGTGGACGCACATTCCGACGACCACTGACGATGACGAGGACGGACGAGCGCGTGGCCGAGGCGGCAGACTTCCAGGGGATGAGTCCCTCACCTGCCCGCCGGTGGCTGCGGCGCACCGGGGCACTGCTCGCCGGTGCGCCCCTGCTGGCCGGCGTGCTCCAGCTGCCCGCTTCCCCGGCCGCACACGCCGCCCAGGAGACCGCTGTGGCCGACGCCACCGGGTCCAGCACGGTCGATGTCGTCCTCGACTCCCTGAGTCCCAGCGTCCCCACGGACGACGACACGCTCACCATCTCCGGCTCGGTCACCAACAAGGGCAAGCAGGCAGTCAAGGACGCCCACGTGGGCGTCCGCGTGGGGCCGTCGCTGAACAGTCGCGCGGCCATCGACAGCGCCGCGAAGCGCACTGGTTTCCAGGTGGGCCTCGATCCTCTGGAGGTCGGCGGCAAGTACGTCACGGAGTTCTCCGAGCTCGCCGCAGGTGTCTCGCAGCGCTTCACCATCTCGGTACCCGTCAAGGAGCTGGACCTCGGCGCGGACGGGGTGTACCAGCTCGGTGTCTCGGTCTCGGGCGAGACCGCCGCGCAGCCGTGGGAGCAGGTGCTCGGCATAGAGCGGACGTTCCTGCCCTGGCAGCCCGACGAGGCGGACACGAAGACGAGGACGACGTATCTCTGGCCGCTGATCTCGACGGTCCACCTCAGGGCGGAGACCGGCTCGGACGCCCAGCAGACCCCCGTCTTCGAGAACGACGACCTGGCCAAGGAGATCTCTCCGGGCGGCCGTCTGGACCAGCTGCTGTCCCTGGGCAGCGACCTCAACGTCACCTGGGTCCTCGACCCGGACCTGCTGGCCTCCGTCGATGCCATGACGCGCAGCTACCGGATCCAGAACGGCGACACCACCACGGCCGGCAAGAACCAGGCAGTCGCCAACCAGTGGCTCGACAAGCTCGAGACGACGGTCGCGGACAAGGAAGTCGTCGCTCTGCCCTTCGCCGACCCGGACCTCGCGTCGCTGGCGCACAACGGCAAAGACGTCACCGGTTCGCTGAGCCACCTCAAGGACGCCACGGACGTGGCCGCCACCACAGTGGACACGATCATCCATGTGACGCCGAACACCGACTTCGCCTGGCCTGCGGAGGGCGCCATCGACCCGTCGATCGTCAAGGTCGCCACCTCCGCCGGCGCCGACAAGGTGATCGCCCGCAGCGACAGCCTGCGCGAGAACAGCGGACTGTCGTACACACCCAACGCGGCCCGCCCGATCGGTGGCGGTACGACGGCGGTGGTCGCGGACTCCCGGCTGTCGACCGCGTTCCAGAGCGACATGGCGAAGGCCGACAACTCCACGGAGGCCGTGCAGGAATTCCTCGCGCAGAGCCTGCTGGTCAACCTGCAGGATCCGGGCAAGCAGCGCAGCATCGTCGTCGCGCCGCAACGGATGCCGTCGGTGAGCCAGGCCCAGACGATGGCGACGGCGCTCAGGGCCCTCCAGGACGGAAACTGGTCCGACACCCAGGACCTGTCCGCGGCCGCCAAGGCCAAGCCGGATCCACGCGCCACCACGAAGGTACCCTCGGCCTCTTCGTACCCGTCCTCCCTGCGCAAGCAGGAGCTGCCGAGGTCGGCCTTCGAGCAGATCCAGGCCACGCAGAGCGCGCTCGACAACTTCCAGGTCATCCTCACCGACAAGTCCCGCGTGGTCACTCCGTTCGGTCGGGCCATGGACCGGGGGATGTCCACGTCGTGGCGCGGCCGTGCCGCGCAGGCGGAGACCTTCCGCGAGGACGTCGAGTCCTACCTCGGTGACCTCACCGATCTCGTGAGGCTGATCGACAAGTCCGACGCGAAGCTCTCGGGCCGCAGCGCCACGATCCCCGTGACCGTGCAGAACAACCTCGTACAGGGCGTCGACAACCTGGTACTGCGCCTCACGTCGCAAAAGCCCAACCGCCTCAAGATCGGCGATGGCGCGTACGACGAGCAGCCGATCACGGTGGCGGGCGAACACAGTCAGTCGGTGAAGTTCACCACCTCGGCCGAGGCGAACGGTCCGGTGGCGGTGGTCGCCCAGCTGTTCACGGCGGACGGCCAGGCGTACGGTCCGGAGGTCACCTTCGAAGTGAAGGTCACCGAGATCACCCCCACGGTGATGCTGGTCATCGGTGGTGGCGTCCTGCTGCTCGTGCTCGCCGGATTCCGGATGTACACGCAGCGCAAGCGGGCGGCCGCCCGGCAGACCGAGCAGGAGCGGGAGAACACACCCGAGGCCGAGGAAGAGATCGCCGTGAACACGGACGCCGGAAGCACCGTAGACACTGAGAACACCGAGCGCTCCACGGAGGATCCCAAGGGGGAATCCACAACGGAGCCCGGGGCAGGCGACCCTGAGCACCCGAGTGACCCGACACCGGACACCGCACAGGAAAGCACCGACCCGTCCGGCACGGGTGAGAGAGTGGACCGTTGAGCGATGTCGTGGCCGGTGGGCCCGGGGACGATGAGGTGGGGTAACCATGAACGCGCCGTACGACGGTGACCGCGGCCAGGGCGCGGGCAGCTCGGGCTACCCCGAGGGCTACCCGGACCAGGGCGCGGGCAGCGCCGGTTATCCCGAGGGCTACCCCGAGGGACCGCCGCCCGAGCCCGGCCAGATGCGGCCGGGCCCCTACCCGGACATGTACTTCCAGGACGCGTATACACAGGACCCGTACCGGGCGCAGGATCTCTCCGCCCAGGACCCGGTGTCCGAGGCGCTCTACGACCGTGCCGCGCACCCCCCGCCGCCCCCGGGCACGTACTACCCGCAGCAGTCGCTCTACGCCCAGCCGCCCACCGCGCAGTACGCCCCCGACCCGCGTGTATGGGCCCAGACGCCGCCCCCTGAGCCAGCCGGTCCGACACGGCACCTGCCGTACGGCGAGGACGCGCGCACGACCCAGTTCGTGGGCGTCGACGACCTCGTCACCCAGGCCGGAGAGCAGCACCACGAGCCCGACGCCTTCGCCCACCTTTTCCGCGACCAGGGCCAGGTCGGCTCCCGCCCCTATGTCGCCACGCCCGGCGTGCCGTCTCCGACCCCGGAACCGGCCCCGGCCGCCCCAGAGCCCCCTGCGCCCGCAACGGCACCCACCGCGAAGAAGGCCGGCGGGCGTGCGTCAGGGTTGCTGAAGTCGAGCGCGGTGATGGCAGCGGGCACGATGGTGTCCCGGCTGACCGGCTTCGTACGCACCATGATCATCACGGCCGCTCTCGGCGCCGCGACGCTCGGTGACGTCTGGACCGTCGCGTACACCCTCCCGACGATGATCTACATCCTGACCGTCGGTGGCGGACTCAACTCGGTCTTCGTGCCCCAGCTGGTGCGGTCCATGAAGGACGACGAGGACGGTGGCGAGGCCTACGCCAACCGTCTGCTGACCCTTGTGATGGTCGCCCTCGGGGTGATCGTCACTGCTGCCGTCTTCATCGCACCGCTGCTGATCCAGCTGATGTCGGACTCCATCGCGAGCGACCCGGTGTCGAACAACGTCGCCGTCTCCTTCGCCCGCTACTGCCTGCCCACGATCTTCTTCATGGGCGTCCACGTGGTCATGGGCCAGATCCTCAACGCCCGCGGGAAGTTCGGCGCGATGATGTGGACCCCGGTCCTGAACAACATCGTGATGATCTCCACCTTCGGGATGTTCCTCTGGGTGTACGGGACCGCCGAGGACTCCGGCATAAGGGTGACCAACATCCCGCCGGACGGCATCCGTCTGCTCGGCATCGGTACCCTGCTCGGCCTGGTCGTGCAGGCCTTGGCGATGATCCCGTATCTGCGTGAGACCGGGTTCCGGTTCCGCCCGCGCTTCGACTGGAAGGGCCACGGCCTCGGCAAGGCGGTCAAGCTCGCCAAGTGGACGGTCCTTTTCGTCCTCGCCAACCAGGCGGGCGTCCTCGTCGTCACCCAGCTGGCCACCGCGGCGGGCAAAGCGTCCGGCAAGAGCGGTGCGGGCATCCTTTCCTACTCCAACGCCCAGTTGATCTGGGGCATGCCGCAGGCGATCATCACGGTCTCCGTCATGGCGGCCATGCTCCCCAGGATTTCTCGTGCGGCCCACGACGGGGACCCGGGTGCCGTCCGTGACGACATCTCCCAGGGACTGCGGACCTCAGCGGTGGCGATCGTCCCGGTCGCCTTCATGTTCGTCGCCCTGGGCATCCCCATGTGCACCCTGCTCTTCGGCTCCAGCGGTATCCCCGCCGCCCAGTCCATGGGCTATGTCCTCATGGCCTTCGGCCTCGGTCTGATCCCGTTCTCGGTGCAGTACGTGATCCTGCGTGGCTTCTACGCCTACGAGGACACCCGCACCCCCTTCTACAACACGGTCATCGTGGCCGCCGTCAATGCCGCCGGGTCGGCAGCCTGCTACTGGCTACTGCCCGCCCAGTGGGCCGTCGTCGGCATGGGAGGCGCGTACGGCCTGGCGTATGCCGTCGGCGTCGGAGTGGCCTGGCAGCGACTGCGCAGGCGACTGGGTGGAGACCTCGACGGCGCCCGCGTGCTGCGCACGTACGCCCGCCTCTGCCTGGCATCCATCCCGGGCGCTCTGGTGGGCGGCGCCGTCGGCTACGGGACCACCCGGGTCCTCGGGTACGGGGCCCTCGGATCGATCGCGGCACTCCTCGTAGGATCGGTCGCCCTGCTCGGCGTCTTCTACATCGCCGCGCGGAAGATGCGCATCGAAGAACTCAACTCAATGGTCGGAATGGTCCGCGGGCGCCTGGGGCGCTGAGGCGGGGGTAGGCGCACAACCATCGTCCGTCGCCGTGTGTCGTGCATAGCGTGGGACTGTGGGCACAATTGGTTTCTGCGTCGGACAGCGCGCAATTGGATGGGGAGGCAGGGACGACGGTGGCGGAACGGAGCACAGCTGCCGTCGACGTGGCAGACAACAGCGGTGACGAGCCGCTGACCGCCAAGGCGGACCAGTCCACGTCCGACGGGGTGGCCCAGAACCGGGAGCGGGACACGGACAGCGAAGAGGCACAGGGGAGCGGCGGGACCGAGAGTCCTGAAAAGGCCTCACCGCCCGAACTGCACAGCGGCTACAAGCTCGCCAGACGCTACCGCCTCGAAGAGTGCGTCACCCGTCTGGACGGATTCAGCAGTTGGCGTGCGGTTGACGAGAAACTCCGTCGCGCCGTCGGGGTGCACCTGCTGCCCGCCGACCATCCGCGGGCTCGTTCCGTGCTGGCGGCGGCCCGTTCCTCCGCCCTGCTGGGCGATCCCCGCTTCGTCCAGGTCCTGGACGCGGTCGAGGAGAACGACCTCGTCTATGTCGTGCACGAATGGCTCCCGGACGCCACGGAGCTGACGACGCTTCTGGCATCGGCTCCGCTGGAAGTGCACGAGGCCTACCAGATGGTCAGCCAGGTCGCCCAGGCCATGGCCGCCGCGCATCGCGAAGGCCTCGCGCATCTGCGGCTGACTCCGAGCGCCGTGCTGCGTACCTCGACCGGCCAGTGGCGCATCCGCGGACTCGCCGTGAACGCCGCGCTGCGCGGCATCAGCTCCGACACCCCGCAGCGCACCGACACGGAGGCGATCGGCGCACTGCTGTACGCCGCACTGACCCAGCGCTGGCCGTACGACAACGACGCCTATGGTCTGTCCGGGCTGCCCAAGGGCGTCGGCCTCATCGCGCCCGACCAGGTACGCGCCGGTGTCCACCGCGGCCTGTCCGAGCTCGCCATGCGCGCGCTCGCCAACGACGGCGCGACCGCCTCCCGCCACGAAACGCCGTGCACCACGCCGGAGGAGCTGGTGAAGGCGATCGGCGAGATGCCCCGCATCCGCCCGCCGGAGCCCGCGTTCACCGCCCCGCCGGACTACCAACGCACGACGTACCAGCAGGGCAGCTACGGCCGCCCGGCGCCTCACATGGGGGCTACCCAGCCCGTAGCGCCCCCGCCGCCCCCACTGCAGAGCCGTACCGGCAAGGCCCTCAAGTGGGCGGTGTCGGCACTCCTCATCGCGGCGCTGGGCCTCGGCAGTTGGCAGCTCGCTGAAGCACTGATGGATCGCGGCGGCGAGTCCGACGACACCAACCAGACGCAGCCGACGGACAACAACGACAAGGACACCGACAAGGCCAAGCCGGTCGAGCCGATCACGATCCAGGGTGCGCAGGAGTACTACCCGGACGGCAAGGCTCAGCACGCCAGCGACGTGGGACTCACCTACGACGGTGACAGCTCCACGTACTGGCGAACCAAATCCTTCAACGGTGGGCCCGTGCTGGCGCCGTACAAGCAGGGCGTCGGCATCGTCTACGACCTCGGGTCCACACAGAGTCTGTCGGCGGCTTCGATAGGGCTGAACTACGGCGGCGATCACACGGCGGTGTCGCTGTACGCGGCGGACTCCCTCTCGTCGTCGGCCCCGCTCAGCTCCATGACGGAGATCGCAGCCGCCACGACCTCCGGCCAGGAACTGAAGATCTCCGCCAAGGAGGCGGTGAAGACCCGGTACGTGCTGGTGTGGATCACCGCAGCCCCTTACTCGGGCGCGGACGAGTACAGCGGCGCCGGCTACAAGCAAGCCATCACGGACGTGAAGTTCACCGGCTGACGCTCGTCTACGGAGGGGAGGGGGTCCGATGGCCGATAAAGCCGGGTACGGCGATGTAAGCGATCAGGACCTCCTCGCCCGCCATGTGGAGGGCGACCCCGAGGCCTTCGGTGAGCTTGTGCGGAGGCACCGCGACCGGCTCTGGGCGGTGGCCCTGCGAACGCTGGGAGACCGCGAGGAGGCCGCTGACGCGGTCCAGGACGCACTGGTCTCCGCCTACCGGGCCGCCCACACCTTCCGCGGCCAGTCGGCCGTGACGACCTGGCTGCACCGCATCACGGTGAACGCCTGCCTGGACCGAGCCCGCAAGGCCGCCTCCAGGAAGACGTCGCCCGTGGACGACACCGAACGCCTGGAACAGCTCCTCGAGCCGCACGAGTCCGCCTCCGCTCCCGCCGAGCGCAATGATCTGCACCGCGAGCTGCTGGCCGCCCTGGGCACCCTCCCGCCCGACCAGCGCGCCGCCCTCGTCCTGGTGGACATGCAGGGCTACCCCGTGGCGGAGGCCGCGCGTGTCCTCGACGTGCCGATCGGGACGGTAAAGAGCCGCTGCGCACGCGGCAGAGCCAGACTGCTCCCGCTGCTCACCCATCTCCGCACGGAGAAGGGAAACGGCGAGGGCAGCGACAAGTCGGGCGGCGTAAGGAACCGGACGCAGGGGACATCCGTCCCACCGGCAGCGGGACCACACGACGCTGGTCCCCACGAGGCAGGGTCAAGCGATTCAGCTGCTGTGAAGGGCGGAGGTGGGCGAGCGTGACATCCACGACGGATACGGCCGGGCACCCGGACGTCGCGGAGATCTCCGACCTCACTGAGGGACTGCTCCCGCCCTCCCGGACCGCGGACGTACGGCGGCACCTTGACGACTGCGTGCTCTGCGCCGATGTGTATGACTCCCTGGAGGAGATCCGAGGACTGCTCGGCACGCTGCCAGGCCCGACGCGTATGCCCGACGACGTGGCCGGTCGCATCGATGCCGCCCTGGCAGCCGAGGCTCTCTTGAGTGCCACGACGCCTGGCCGTGAATCCGAGGCGGAGGATGACCGCGCCACCGTTTCACGTGAAACATCGGGCGCAGGGGTCTCCGTTGGACAGGCCGACCCGAACTCTGTTTCCTCCGCAGACCGTCCCTCGGGACATCCCCACGCTTCCACCGGCCCTGGCCGTTCACATCGGGCACGCCGTGGGCGCCGCAGGGCGGCCGTTCTCGGCACGGCGTTCACAGCCGCCGCTCTGGGACTGGGCGCAATCCTCCTGCAGTCGATGGGCGACAACAGCTCCGACAAGGACCGGACAACGACACAGCAGGGGCCGACGACCACCTTCTCCGAAGGCGAGCTGGAAAGTCAGGTCGCGGATCTCCTCACGAAGAACAAGGCCCCGGAGAACCGCACCGACAGCGCGAAGCCTCCGTGGGGAGTCGAATCCCACGACACAGGCTCCGGGTCCGGCGGGGTCGACACCTTCATCACACCCGCGGTGCCGGTTCCTGACTGCGTACAGAAGGGCACTGGAAGCAGCGCAGCCGTCCTCGCCGCTCAGAAGGGCACATACAAGGGGACGAGCGTCTATCTCGTCGTGCTGCCCGACGCCTCTGACAGCACAAAGGTCACGGCCTATATCGTCGACGCCGCCTGCACGAAGCAGGACCCGTCAACCCCCGGCAAGCTCCTGCTGACGCACTCGTACGCCCGCTCCTGAGCGCGTAGGCGTCGAGCAGCCTGTTTCCCAGTAACCCCACGGCCTCTCTGCGCGACGTGTGCCCGGACACACCGGGAATGCAAGCCCCTTAGGATCCGTTGGGTGGGGTGAGAGTTCTGAGAGAGGCTCCCACCGGCAGTACGCAGCAGTCTCCAGAGACGAGGAATCAAGCCGTGACCGACGTCCGAAACGTGATCATCATCGGCTCCGGGCCTGCCGGCTACACAGCAGCGCTTTACACCGCGCGCGCGTCGCTGAAGCCGCTGGTCTTCGAGGGCGCCGTCACCGCAGGCGGCGCGCTGATGAACACCACCGAGGTGGAGAACTTCCCCGGCTTCCAGGACGGCATCATGGGTCCCGAGCTCATGGACAACATGCGCGGTCAGGCCGAGCGCTTCGGTGCCGAACTCGTCCCGGATGACGTCATCGCCGTCGATCTGACGGGCGAGATCAAGACCGTCACGGACACCGCGGGCACCGTGCACCGCGCCAAGGCCGTCATCGTCACCACAGGGTCGCAGCACCGCAAGCTCGGCCTGCCCAACGAGGACGCCCTCTCCGGACGAGGCGTCTCCTGGTGCGCCACCTGTGACGGCTTCTTCTTCAAGGAGCACGACATCGCCGTGATCGGCGGCGGCGACACCGCGATGGAGGAGGCGACCTTCCTCTCCCGCTTCGCCAAGTCCGTGACGATCGTGCACCGTCGCGACACGCTGCGCGCCTCCAAGGCGATGCAGGAGCGCGCGTTCGCCGATCCCAAGATCAAGTTTGTCTGGGACAGCGAGGTCGCCGAGATCGAGGGCGACCCCAAGCTCTCCGGCCTGAAGCTGCGCAATCTGAAGACGGGCGAGATCTCCGATCTGCCGGTGACCGGTCTGTTCATCGCGATCGGTCACGACCCTCGCACCGAGCTCTTCAAGGGCCAGCTCGACCTGGACGACGAGGGCTACCTCAAGGTCGAGGCGCCCTCGACCCGGACGAACCTGACCGGTGTCTTCGGCGCCGGTGACGTCGTCGACCACACGTACCGCCAGGCGATCACCGCGGCCGGCACCGGCTGCTCCGCCGCCCTTGACGCCGAGCGCTACCTCTCCGTCCTCGCGGACAACGAGGCCGCCGCGGCTGCCACCATCTGACCCCCGTTCGCCCCACCGCACCAACCAGCTAAGGAGCCCGCCGTGGCCGGCACCCTGAAGAATGTGACCGACGACTCCTTCGAGCAGGACGTCCTCAAGAGCGACAAGCCCGTCCTGGTGGACTTCTGGGCCGCCTGGTGCGGTCCGTGCCGTCAGATCGCGCCGTCGCTCGAGGCGATCGCCGCCGAGTACGGCGACAAGATCGAAATCGTCAAGCTCAACATCGATGAGAACCCTGGCACGGCCGCCAAGTACGGCGTCATGTCCATCCCCACCCTGAACGTCTACCAGGGTGGCGAGGTCGCCAAGACCATCGTCGGTGCCAAGCCGAAGGCCGCGATCGTCCGCGACCTGGAGGACTTCATCAGCGACAGCGTCGAGAAGACCGTCTGATCGACATCGGCGCGCCACAACGGCAGCGGTGTTTCACGTGAAACACGAATGGGCCAACCCACACGGGTTGGCCCATTCGCTTTACAACCCTTTCGCCTACAGGGGACGCAGCGCTGGTTCCTTCTGTACCGCCCCCAGGAGGCGATCCAGCGCCAGCTCCACGTCTTCCTTCCAGGACAGCGTCGTCCGTAGCTCCAGCCTCAGGCGGGGGTACGTGGGGTGGGGACGCACCGTCTTGAAGCCCACCGCCAGGAGATGCTCCGCGGGCAGCACACAGGCCGGTTCCCTCCACCGGGCATCCCCGAAGGCCTCGATCGCCTTGAAGCTCCTACGCAGCAGATCCTTGGCGACCGTCTGGACCATCACCCGGCCGAGTCCCTGGCCCTGATAGCCCGGCATGATGAAGGCAGTCATCAGCTGGACGGCATCCGGCGACACCGGGCTTGTGGGGAACGCGGTAGAGCGGGGGACATAGGCAGGAGGCGCATACAGCACGAAGCCCACCGGTACGTCGTCCACGTAGACCACGCGTCCGCAGGATCCCCACTCCAGCAGGACGGCGGAGATCCACGCCTCCTTCTCGAGTTCGGGCGTTCCCGCCCTTAGCGCGGCTTCCCCGCTGACTGGGTCGAGTTCCCAGAAGACACACGCGCGACAGCGCTGGGGAAGGTCCTGAAGGTTGTCCAGCGTGAGCGGTACGAGCCGACGCCCCATGAAGGATGTTCCTCGCTTCCTTCGCCCGCGGCGTCGCGGGCGGCTGTCAGAGCGCTTCGCTCCCTGAGCAGGCTGCCGACGAACCCTCCGACGGCCCCCAACCCCAGTCCCGCAGTCACCAGTCCGGTACGGCTCGCGATTTGCATGGCCCCCGCCTCCCCAATAAAGGTGCCCCAGGTGGATGCGCCATACCCGATCGCATCGTATCGACGATGTGATGGCATCGATACCGCCGGACACCAAAGAGCGGGCCGTGTTCCGGTACACGCCGGACACGGCCCGCTCTCGTGGTTGGCCTTCGAAGACAGGGCAACCACCGAACGACTCAGGCCTCCGTGTCCTCGGAGCCGTCGTCCAGAAGACTCTTCTGAAGGACCGGGCCCTCGCCCGGGGCGAGGGTGCCGAGGATCCGCTCAAGGTCGTCCATCGAGGCGAACTCGACCGTGATCTTCCCCTTCTTCTGCCCCAGGTCGACCTTCACCCGCGTCTCGAAGCGATCCGAAAGACGGGTGGCCAGATCACCCAATGCCGGAGAGAGCCGGGTGCCGGCCCGCGGCCCCTTGGAGCGCGGAGCAGTCTGTGGGCGCGATCCCATCAGGGTGACGATCTCTTCGACCGCCCGCACCGACAGACCCTCGGCCACAATGCGGTGGGCCAGCCGGTCCTGCTCCTCGGAGTCCGCAACAGAGAGCAGAGCCCGTGCATGCCCCGCGGAGAGGACTCCGGCGGCAACACGACGCTGAACCGCCGGAGAGAGCTTCAGCAGACGCAGGGTGTTCGAGACCTGCGGGCGCGAGCGGCCAATGCGATCCGCCAACTGGTCGTGCGTGCAGTTGAAGTCCTGAAGCAGCTGGTCGTAGGCGGCCGCCTCTTCCAAGGGATTCAGCTGAGCGCGGTGCAGGTTCTCCAGCAGCGCGTCCAGGAGGAGCTTCTCGTCCTCCGTGGCCCGCACGATCGCCGGAATGGCCTCCAGGCCGGCCTCACGGCAGGCCCGGAAGCGCCGCTCGCCCATGATGAGCTCGTAGCGCGCCGGACCTACCTGACGTACGACGACGGGCTGGAGAAGCCCGACCTCCTTGATGGAGGTGACGAGCTCAGCGAGAGCGTCCTCGTCGAACACCTCACGAGGCTGGCGCGGGTTGGGCGTGATGAAATCGAGGGGCAGCTCGGCGAAGTGAGCACCGACAGGCGCCGGGGGCACCTCCGGGGCTCCGTTCGCTGGCGGCGCCTCTGTTTCATGTGAAACAGGCGGCAGCGTGGCCACCTTCGCTGCTGCCACCCCGCGCTCCGCGGTGAGCACGGGTCCGGCCGTCGGTGAGGACACTCCACCCGCCGCCAAGGAACCCGACTTCTCCCCTGTCGGAGCCGCAGGGATGAGGGCGCCGAGGCCCCGCCCCAACCCCCGTCGTCGCTCGCTCACTGGATCCCCTCCACCATGCTCTGATCATTCTGTGCGCCCACATGGACGTGTTGCGCGTCGTATGCCACACCGACTCCTCGGAGCGCGATTTCTCGTGCGGCCTCAAGATACGACAGGGCACCGCTCGATCCTGGATCGTAAGTCAGCACCGTCTGCCCGTAGCTCGGGGCCTCGGAGATACGGACCGAGCGCGGAATGCTCGTCCGCAGCACCTCGCCGCCGAAGTGGCTGCGCACCTCATCCGCGACCTGAGACGCGAGGCGCGTCCGGCCGTCGTACATGGTGAGCAGGATCGTCGAGACGTGGAGGCTGGGGTTGAGGTGCGCCCGCACCAGGTCGACGTTCCGCAGGAGCTGGCCCAGGCCTTCCAGCGCGTAGTACTCGCACTGGATGGGGATGAGAACCTCCGCACCGGCGACCAGCGCGTTGACCGTCAGGAGGCCGAGCGACGGCGGGCAGTCGATGAGGATGTAGTCCAGCGGCTGCTCATACGCCTGGATCGCTCGCTCCAGTCGGCTTTCCCGTGCCACCAGGGACACCAGCTCGATCTCCGCACCGGCGAGATCGATCGTGGCAGGTGCACAGAAGAGGCCTTCGACATCGGGGACCGGCTGAACGACTTCGGAGAGCGGCTTACTGTCGATCAGTACGTCGTAGATGGAAGGGACTTCGGCGTGATGGTCGATGCCCAGAGCAGTGGAAGCATTGCCCTGAGGGTCGAGGTCGATCACCAGGACACGGCCGCCGTGCAGGGCGAGCGAGGCAGCAAGGTTGACCGTGGTCGTGGTTTTCCCCACCCCGCCCTTCTGGTTCGCGACCACCATGACGCGGGTTTGCTCGGGCCGTGGCAGGCCCTCACCGGCGCGACCTAGCGCCTCCACCGCCAATTGGGCAGCACGACCGATGGGAGTGTCGTCCATCGGGGGCGGTGTTTCACGTGAAACATCCTCCCCCATCGACTCGGTACGGGGACCGGGGACCGGATCGGTCATCGGTCCCGCGATGTTGGCGTCGGACCGCAAGGATTCACTCTCCTCGACTTCAGGCTCGCAATGAACAGAGCCTCCCATGTCTTCGGGGTCGTGAACCAGCGAGGCCCGTTCTTCTGTGGAGAAAACCACCTCTGTGGACAACTCCGCGCCCTCTCCGAGTGAACCGAGAGGCCTCCGGTCGCGGGGTTCGGCCGCGGCGCGGCCCCGACTGATGATGCCGTGCAGCAGTGAGCGACGTTTCACGTGAAACACGATGCCTAGCGACCGGGGCGATCTCGGCGCGACACTCCGAGATGCGTAGGTTTGGCAGCTTGTGTGGAGTACGGCTCGCCGTCGGGACGGATCAGCGGGAGTGACGAACAACTCCTGGCTCCCCACATGCTGGCTCCACACAAAAAAACTCCTGACCCCACCCCACGGAGCCAGGAGCCGAAGACCAACATCAAGCCTTCAAGGTCAGCGACGCCGCCGTGTGCGCCCCGTCCGGGCGGCCTTCGCCCGCTTCGCCGCAAAGCGCACCCCGCCAGGGCTCTCCCCGACCTCGACCCGCACGACGGTCGACAACGGATCCACGACACCCTCGCCGACATGCAGGATGGACGTCGCCACGGCACCGAGCTTGCTGAGCGCCGTCGCAGCGCTCTTCAGCTCCTCCTCCGCCGTATCTCCCTTGAGCGCAAGCATCTCGCCGTACGGACGCAGGAGCGGGATGCCCCATGCCGCCAATCGGTCCAGCGGAGCGACCGCCCGGGCCGTCACCACATGGACCGAAGGCACCTTCCCCATGACCTCCTCGGCACGGCCTCGCACGACGGTCACATGGTCGAGGCCAAGGAGCTCGACGACTTCAGTGAGGAAATTGGTCCGCCGGAGCAACGGTTCGAGCAACGTGATCTTCAGGTCTTCCCGGACCAGGGCCAGCGGGATACCGGGCAGCCCCGCGCCGGAGCCCACGTCGCATACGGTCACACCCTCGGGCACGACCTCGGAGAGCACAGCGCAGTTCAGCAGGTGCCGCTCCCACAGTCGGGGCACCTCACGCGGGCCGATCAGCCCGCGCTGCACTCCCGCCTCGGCGAGCAGTTCCGCGTACCGGACCGCGTCCGCGAAGCGATCACCGAAAACCTCACGCGCCTGCTCGGGCGCGGGGGGAAGCTCCGCTGCCTCCGTCACGGGGGACCGTCCTTCCGTACCGCATAAGCGCGCTGAGCGCGGGACTATCAGGCTGACAAACTTCGGCCCCGCCTGCTCAACAGACGGGGCCGGAGGAACTGCGTACCGATCAGGCGGGAAGCACAACGACGAAGCGCTGCGGCTCCTCGCCCTCGGACTCGCTGCGCAGGCCCGCGGCCTTGACCGCGTCGTGGACCACCTTGCGCTCGAAGGGCGTCATCGGCTTCATCTTCACCGGCTCGCCGGAGCTCTTGACCTCGGCCGCGGCCTTGGCGCCCAGCTCGGAGAGCTCCTCGCGCTTCTTGGCGCGGTAGCCCGCGATGTCCAGCATCAGGCGACTGCGGTCGCCGGTCTCCCGGTGGACGGCCAGGCGCGTCAGCTCCTGGAGAGCCTCGAGCACCTCGCCGTCACGGCCGACCAGCTTCTGCAGATCGCGGCCGCCGGCGTCGCTGATGATCGAGACAGCGGCCCGGTCGGCCTCGACGTCCATGTCGATGTCGCCGTCGAGATCGGCGATGTCCAGCAGACCCTCGAGGTAGTCCGCCGCGATCTCGCCTTCCTGCTCAAGGCGGGTCAGGGTGTCGCCCTCGGTGGCGGCGGAGGTGGTGCCTTCCGTCACGGGATGGACTCCTTCTTACTTCTTGGACGGGGACTTGGGCCGCTGCGGGCCCTTGCGCTGTCCGGACTGGGCTTTGCTGCGGGTACCGGAGCCGGGCTTGTTGCCGCCGCCCGCGGGCTTGGGGGTCGGCTTGGCGTCCTGGGGCTCATCGGACTTGGTCAGCGAGGTCTTCGGCTCACCCTCACCCGCCGCCTTCGCCACGCCGGACTGGCGCTGCGACTTGGACTGGCGCTTCGGCTGCTGGCGCTTGGGAGCGCCGCCGCCAGTGGCGATCGTGGTGCCGTCCTCGGTTTCGACGACCGTCGTGCTCTCGCCCTTCGCCACAACACCGTCGGCGTTGGCCACGAGGCCCGCCTTGGTCAGACCGTTGATGAACTTGCGCTCGGACTCGTTACGGTCGCGGCCCTTGGCGACGATCGCCTTGACGATGGCCTTCTCGCTGCGCTTGCGGGTCTCGCCGTGGTGCGTGACGTGCTTCTGCAGGCGCTCCAGGTACGCGGCCTGGGCCTTGCTGCCCGGAGTCGGGTTGTTGCGGATGACGTACATCTGCTGGCCCATGGTCCACACGTTGGTGGTCAGCCAGTAGACAAGGACACCGACCGGGAAGTTGATGCCGAAGACGGCGAACATGACCGGGAAGACGTACATCAGCATCTTCTGCTGCTGCATGAAGGGCGTCTTCACCGTGGTGTCGACGTTCTTCGTCATCAGCTGACGCTGGGTGTAGAACTGCGACGCCGACATCAGGACGATCATGATCGCGGTGACGACGCGGACGTCGGTCAGCGTCGCGCCGAGCTGCTCGACCTTGTCGGCGCTGTCGGTGAACTTCGCCGCGAGCGGTGCGCCGAAGATGTGCGCCTTCTGCGCACTCTCCAGCAGGCTCTGGTTGATCACACCGATCGTCTTGCCCGTCGCGATGCCGTTGAGCACGTGGTACAGGGCGAAGAAGAACGGCGACTGCGCCAGGATGGGAAGGCACGAGGAGAGCGGGTTGGTACCCGTCTCCTTGTACAGCTTCATCATCTCTTCGGACTGGCGCTGCTTGTCGTTCTTGTAGCGCTCCTGGATCTTCTTCATCTCGGGCTGCAGCGTCTGCATCGCCCGAGTCGACTTGATCTGCTTCACGAAGAGCGGAATGAGGCAGATACGGATCAGGATCACCAGGGACACGATGGACAGGCCCCAGGCCCAGCCCGTGTCGGGACCGAAGATCGCCCCGTATACGGAGTGGAACTGAACGATGACCCAGGAAACGGGTGTCGTGATGAAGCTGAACAGACTGGCAATCGTGTCCACTAATCAGGCTCCTTGAGCATGGGACGGGGTCTCGGCGGCCGGGCTCGAGGGATGGTCGGACATTCCATGCCCCTCAATGGCCGGTTCGGCGGCGGAGTTCCCGCCCTTGCGTGCGCGCCAGGCGTTACGCAGCATTTCGTGCCACCGCGGACGCTTGCGCGGCGGAACATGGTCCACGCCGCCCAGCGACCACGGATTGCACCGGAGGATGCGCCAGGCGGTGAGTGCCGTTCCCTTGATCGCACCGTGCCGGTCGATGGCCTGGTAGCCGTAGTGGGAGCACGACGGGTAGTACTTGCACACCGGCCCGAGCAGCGGGCTGATCGTCCACTGGTACAGCTTGATAAGAGCCAGCAGCGGGTACTTCATCGCGCGCCCCCTCCCAGTAGCCGCTGAAGGGCGGCATCCAGGTCTCGGGCCAGCTGTTCATGGTCGGCGTCGCCCGCACCGGGCAGCGCTCGTACGACTACCAGGCTACCGGGGGGCAGCAGGGCGACCCGGTCACGCATCAGATGGCGAAGTCTGCGCTTCACCTTGTTGCGTATGACGGCTCCACCCACGGCCTTGCTCACGACGAAACCCGCACGCGTCGGGGGAGCGCTCTCCCCAGGCGCGTGCGGGTCCGTTGCACCGCTACGTAGATGGACGACGAGAAGCGGGCGTCCGGCCCGGCGTCCTCGGCGTACCGCGGTCGCGAAGTCCTCGCGCCGCCTCAGCCGATGCTCGGTAGGCAGCACGACATCATGACCTGTAGGTAATCAGGCGGACAGGCTGGCGCGACCCTTGCCACGGCGGTTCGCGAGAATCGCGCGGCCGGCACGGGTGCGCATCCGCAGGCGGAAGCCGTGGGTCTTGGCGCGACGACGGTTGTTCGGCTGGAAGGTGCGCTTGCTCACTCGGGGGCTCCAGAAAGAATCGGTAGTGGCGGGGTGCCGCCCTGGCTGTCACCGTGCGCCCACGAGAAGCTCGTATTACGCCCGAGTGCACCGCTTCCCGATCACTCACGCGATCTATGCCCATCGGAGGCAGGCGGCAGCAGCCATCGACAACTCGACCTGGTCACGGTACGCGCGGCTACGCCATCCGGTCAAACCGCCATCTGGTGCGAGACACTATCCACAGGCTGGGGACAACAACTTGAACCGCAGCGGTAGCCCTGACTACCGTGGCTGAACTCCGATTCGTTCCCTTCCCACCGCCCCAGCGGATTTGTTCCCACTGCTCCACCCGACTGACTTCCCAACCTGTTCCCAGAACCACACGTTCGTGGGACCCATGAGAGAGCGTGCCCTGTGGCTGACGTACCTGCCGATCTTGCCGCAGTGTGGCCACGAGTGCTCGAAGAACTTCTCGGGGAGGGCCGCGGCCAAGGTGTCGAGGCGAAGGACGAGCACTGGATCAAGCGCTGCCAGCCCTTGGCGCTGGTCGCTGACACCGCGCTGCTCGCGGTCCCGAACGAGTTCGCGAAGGGCGTACTCGAAGGACGCCTCGCGCCGATCGTCAGCGAGACGCTGAGCCGCGAGTGCGGCCGCCCGATCCGTATCGCGATCACCGTCGACGACTCGGCGGGTGAGCCCCCGGCACCACCGGTCCAGCCCCGGTACGAGGAGCCCGAGCTTCCCTCCGGCCCGGGCCAGGGCCGTGACACGTACGACGGCCAGGGTGGCGAAGAACGGAACACGTACGAGAGCCAGGGCCGCGACGAGCGGAACACCTACGGCGGCCAGGGCGACGAGCGAAACGCGTACGGCGGCCAGGGCCGCGACGAGCGAAACGGTTACGACACTCAAGGGCGCGAAGAGCGAGGCGCCTACGACAATCAGCGCCGCGACGGATATGAGGGGTACGGCCGCCACCGCGCCGACGACCACCGGGGCGGTCGCTCCGACCAGCCGCCCGGCGACCATCTCCCGACCGCCCGCCCCGCCTACCCGGACTACCAACGGCCCGAGCCGGGCGCCTGGCCGCGGCATGCCCAGGACGATTACGGCTGGCAGCAGCAACGCCTCGGCTTCCCGGAGCGCGACCCGTACGCCTCGCCGTCGCAGGACTACCGGCCGCAGTCGATGGAGCGCCCGCCCTACGAGCAGCAACGACCGGACTACGACCAGCCACGCTCCGACTACGACCAGCGCCCCGACCGCCGCGACCGTCAGGAGCCGTCCTCCGGTGGCGGTCCCATGCACCGCGGCGGCCCCTCGCTGCCGACGTCCAGCGGCGCACCGGGCCCGCTGGCCGCGAAGCCCGCGCCGGCGTCCGGGCCGGGCGAGCCCACCGCGCGCCTCAACCCGAAGTACCTCTTCGACACCTTCGTCATCGGCGCCTCGAACCGCTTCGCGCACGCCGCCGCGGTCGCCGTCGCGGAGGCACCGGCGAAGGCGTACAACCCCCTCTTCATCTATGGGGAGTCGGGTCTCGGCAAGACGCACCTGCTGCACGCGATCGGGCACTACGCGCGCAGTCTCTACCCGGGCACGCGGGTGCGGTACGTGAGCTCCGAGGAGTTCACCAACGAGTTCATCAACTCCATCCGCGACGGCAAGGGCGACAGCTTCCGCAAGCGGTACCGGGAGATGGACATCCTGCTCGTCGACGACATCCAGTTCCTCGCGGACAAGGAGTCGACACAGGAGGAGTTCTTCCACACCTTCAACACGCTCCACAACGCGAACAAGCAGATCGTGCTCTCCAGTGACCGGCCGCCCAAGCAGCTGGTGACCCTGGAGGACCGACTGCGGAACCGTTTCGAGTGGGGTCTGATCACGGACGTCCAGCCGCCCGAGCTGGAGACACGTATCGCCATCCTTCGTAAGAAGGCGGTGCAGGAGCAGCTGAACGCTCCGCCGGAGGTGCTGGAGTTCATCGCGTCCCGGATCTCGCGCAACATCCGCGAGCTGGAGGGCGCGCTGATCCGGGTGACGGCGTTCGCGTCGCTCAACCGGCAGCCTGTGGACCTCGGTCTGACCGAGATCGTCCTCAAGGACCTGATCCCCGGCGGCGAGGACTCTTCCCCGGAGATCACCGCGCCCGCCATCATGGCGGCGACCGCCGACTACTTCGGTCTCACGGTGGACGACCTGTGCGGCTCCTCACGCAGCCGCGTGCTGGTCACCGCACGCCAGATCGCCATGTATCTGTGCCGCGAGCTCACCGACCTCTCCCTGCCGAAGATCGGCGCCCAGTTCGGCGGCCGCGACCATACGACGGTCATGCACGCCGACCGCAAGATCCGCGCGCTGATGGCCGAGCGCCGCTCCATCTACAACCAGGTCACCGAGCTCACGAACCGCATCAAGAACGGCTGACAGACACGGCAGTACGTCGCTGAAGGCGCCCCGGGAGTGCACTCCCGGGGCGCCTTTCGCCGTCTCCAGAAGGCTTCTCACCCGAGCCTAAGAGTCTGGGGACGCCTCTCTCACACGGCACGAGACACCTCTCGACCGCATCCCGAGGGCAGCCGGCGTCCTCCCGCGGCCACACACTCGGCACCTGCTGTTCGATTACGAGCCGGGTTACGGCCACTCTCCACAGATTTGGTGACTTTCTGGCGTCCACACCCTGGGGACCGCAAAGTTGTCCCGATCGTGTCCACAGGGTGCGCTGTTGAAGGACCATCAGACCAGGTCACCCCCCTGTGGATTCGTGGACGAACGCTCTCCACAGACTGTGGACGAAGAAAAGATCCACAGGCTGTGCACGAAGTTGTCCACCGCAGACCCACAGGCTGGGCTCGGTTGTCCCCAGTGATCCCCAGCTTCTCCACACCCCTGTCCACTGTTCGGCAATCCGACGCGCCCTCTCACCGTGTCGAGTGAAAGGCGTCACACCAAGGTGACTGGTTGGGCTGTGGGGAACGGGGGTAAAGCTGGGGACGGCGCTGGGGAGAAGTGGGCCGAGGCTGTGCATCGAGTGTGCAGAACTTTTCGCCGTCCACAGAAACGCCCAGTTGTCCACCGCCTCCACCCACAGGGTCGGTGGACAAAAAATCCCCACTGAGCTGCGAAAACAGGGTTATCCACGGTTTCCACAGGCCCTACTACTACTGCCAACTAGAGAGAGCCTGGGAATCGTTTCGAAGACGGGGCTGTGCACAACTCGCGCTCGGAGGATCAGGTGCCGCTCGGCACGACTTGACCCCGAGGGGCACCGACTGTCAGCGCGGTGCGTCAGACTGGTCCCCGGTGTCCTTCCCCTCACAAGGACGAGCGACACCGAGTCAGACGACGAAGGCCAGCAGGGCGAGAGCGCCGGCAACAAACGGAGGCGGCAACGGTGAAGATCCGGGTGGAACGCGACGTACTCGCGGAGGCAGTGGCCTGGGCGGCACGCAGCCTCCCGGCCCGTCCGCCGGCGCCTGTGCTCGCCGGCCTCCTTCTGAAGGCCGAGGAGGGTGCCCTGAGCCTCTCCAGCTTCGACTACGAGGTCTCGGCACGGGTCTCCGTGGACGCGGAGGTCGACGAGGAGGGCACGGTTCTCGTCTCCGGCCGTCTGCTCGCCGACATCTGTCGCGCCCTGCCCAACCGTCCGGTGGAGATTTCCACAGACGGTGTACGGGCGACCGTGGTGTGCGGCTCCTCGCGGTTCACCCTCCACACCCTCCCTGTGGAGGAGTACCCGGCGCTGCCGCAGATGCCGTCGGCGACCGGAACCGTTCCCGGTGAGGTCTTCGCCTCGGCGGCTGCCCAGGTGGCCATCGCGGCGGGGCGCGACGACACACTTCCTGTCCTCACCGGTGTGCGCATCGAGATCGAGGGCGACACGGTCACCCTGGCCTCCACCGACCGCTACCGCTTCGCGGTCCGTGAGTTCCTGTGGAAGCCGGAGAACCCGGACGCGTCCGCGGTGGCCCTGGTGCCCGCCAAGACGCTCCTGGACACCGCCAAGGCCCTCACAAGCGGCGACAGCGTGATCCTGGCGCTGTCCGGATCGGGCGCCGGCGAGGGTCTTATCGGTTTCGAAGGCGCCGGACGCCGGACGACCACGCGACTGCTGGAGGGCGACCTCCCGAAGTACCGCACGCTGTTCCCGACGGAGTTCAACTCCGTGGCCGTGATCGAGACCGCCCCGTTCGTGGAGGCCGTCAAGCGTGTGGCCCTGGTCGCCGAGCGGAACACCCCGGTGCGGCTGAGCTTCGAGCAGGGCGTGCTGATCCTGGAGGCCGGTTCCAGCGACGACGCACAGGCTGTGGAAAGGGTCGACTCCCAGCTGGAGGGCGACGACATCTCGATCGCCTTCAACCCGACCTTCCTGCTCGACGGCCTGAGCGCCATCGATTCGCCGGTGGCTCAGCTCTCCTTCACGACGTCCACGAAGCCCGCGCTGCTGAGCGGCAAGCCCGCCGTGGACGCCGAAGCGGACGAGGCCTACAAGTACCTGATCATGCCGGTGCGGCTGAGCGGCTGAGCGGCTGAGCGCTGTCGCCTGCCGGTTCCGTCGGTCCGGCAGGCGAATCCACAGGTGGGGCGTGCGTTTGAGCGGGTATGCCCACAGGTGTGCGTGAGCGTGCGGGTTTAGGCTCGGACACAGGTACGAAAGTGCCTTCACGCCACGTCGCAAACCTAAGGAACAACTGATGGAGCTCGGTCTCGTCGGCCTCGGCAAGATGGGCGGCAACATGCGCGAGCGGATTCGCCGTGCAGGCCACACCGTCATCGGATATGACCGCAATCCGGACCTCGCCGATGTCCACAGCCTGGAAGAGCTTGTGGGCAAGCTCAAGGGCCCGCGCGTCGTGTGGGTGATGGTCCCGGCCGGTGCCGCGACGCAGTCCACCGTCGACGAGCTGGCCGCGCTTCTGGAGCCGGGCGATGTCGTGGTGGACGGTGGGAACTCGCGCTGGACGGACGACGAGAAGCACGCGGAGGAGCTGGCCGCCAAGGGCATCGGCTTCGTCGACTGCGGTGTCTCCGGCGGCGTCTGGGGCCTGGAGAACGGCTACGCGCTGATGTACGGCGGCGACGCCGAGAACATCGCGAAGGTGCAGCCGATCTTCGACGCCCTCAAGCCGGAGGGCGACTTCGGCGCCGTACACGCCGGCAAGGTCGGCGCGGGCCACTTCTCGAAGATGGTCCACAACGGCATCGAGTACGCCATGATGCAGGCTTACGCCGAGGGCTGGGAGCTCCTTGAGCGGGTCGACTCCGTCACGGACGTGCGCGAGGTCTTCCGCTCCTGGCAGGAGGGCACGGTCATCCGCTCCTGGCTCCTCGACCTGGCGGTGAACGCCCTGGACGAGGACGAGCACCTGGACAAGCTGCGCGGTTATGCACAGGACTCCGGCGAGGGCCGCTGGACTGTGGAAGCCGCCATCGACCACGCGGTGCCGCTGCCCGCGATCACCGCGTCGCTGTTCGCACGGTTCGCCTCGCGGCAGGAGGACTCGCCGCAGATGAAGATGATCGCGGCGCTGCGGAACCAGTTCGGCGGCCACGCGGTCGAGAAGAAGTAATCCACAGATCCACAGGCTGAGAGGCCGTGGATCCACAACCCTGGGGGAGGTCGGCGAACGACCATGCACGTCACGCATCTGTCGCTGGCCGACTTCCGCTCGTACGCCCGGGTCGAGGTACCGCTCGACCCGGGCGTCACCGCGTTCGTGGGCCCCAATGGGCAGGGCAAGACGAACCTGGTCGAAGCGGTCGGCTATCTCGCGACCCTCGGTAGCCACCGCGTCTCCTCCGACGCGCCGCTTGTCCGCATGGGAGCCGACCGCGCGATCATCCGGGCCAATGTCCGGCAGGGCGAGCGCCAGCAGCTCATTGAGCTGGAGCTGAACCCAGGCAAGGCCAATCGCGCCCGCGTCAACAGGTCCTCGCAGGTCAGACCCCGTGACGTACTCGGCATCGTCCGGACCGTGCTGTTCGCGCCCGAGGATCTCACCCTGGTCAAGGGCGACCCTGGCGAGCGGCGCCGCTTCCTCGACGAACTGATCACCGCCCGCTCCCCGCGCATGGCCGGCGTCCGGTCCGACTACGACCGGGTTCTCAAGCAGCGCAACACCCTCCTCAAGACGGCCGCGCTGGCCCGCCGCCACGGCGGCCGCACCATGGACCTCTCCACACTCGACGTGTGGGACCAGCACCTCGCCCGCGTGGGCGCCGAGCTGCTCGCCCAGCGGCTCGACCTGGTCGCCGCGGTCCAGCCGCTGGCTGACAAGGCGTACGAGCAGCTGGCGCCCGGCGGCGGTCCGATCGCACTGGAATACAAGCCGTCCTCGCCCGAAATCGTCGGCCACGCGCGCGAGGAGCTGTACGAGCAGCTGATGGCCGCCCTCGCCGAGTCCCGCAAGCGGGAGATCGAGCGAGGCGTCACGCTGGTGGGCCCGCACCGGGACGAGCTGCTGCTCAGGCTCGGCCAGCTGCCCGCCAAGGGATACGCGTCGCACGGCGAGTCCTGGTCGTACGCACTGGCGCTGCGTCTGGCCTCGTACGACCTCCTCAGGGCAGAGGGAAACGAGCCGGTCCTGGTCCTCGACGACGTCTTCGCCGAGCTCGACACCCGCAGGCGGGAGCGCCTCGCGGAACTCGTCGCCCCCGGCGAGCAGGTCCTCGTGACCGCCGCGGTCGACGACGACGTACCGGACGTACTGACGGGGACGCGGTACGCCGTGTCCGAGGGCGCGGTGGATCGCGTATGACGGAAAACACATCGGACGACGCGGCTGCCGCCGAGGCCGCGGAGAAGGCGTCCAAGAAGACCCCCGAACCCTCCGGCGTCGACCTCGCGCGCGTGGCGTTGCGCGCCGCGAAGGAGCAGGCACGCGCGCGGGGGGACGCGGCGCAGCAGAAGAAACAGGCGCGGCGCGGCGGTCTGCGCTCCGGCGCGCGCGCTGATGGGCGCGACCCGATGGCGCTCGGTGCCGCGATCAACCGGCTGCTCACCGAGCGCGGCTGGGAGACCCCGGCCGCCGTGGGGGGCGTGATGGGCCGCTGGCCGCAGATCGTCGGCGACGACCTGGCCAAGCACTGCGTTCCGCTGCGGTACGACGAAGACCCGGCCGAGCGGGTGCTCACGGTGCAGTGCGACTCGACCGCCTGGGCCACACAACTGCGTCTGCTCGCTCCGCAACTGGTCGCGCGGTTGAACCAGGACCTCGGGCACGGCACGGTGCGGTTGATCAAGGTGCAGGGGCCGGGAGGTCCCGCGCGCCGCTTCGGCCCCCTGCGCGCCCCCGGGAGCACCGGGCCCGGGGACACCTACGGGTGACCGGGACCTGCGGGAATCGTCCGTTGCCCGTGACCGAACGCGGTTGCGAACACCGACCTGACTCCGCAGTAGCCAAGGGTTGACACCCGGAAGCGCTGAGTGCCGCTGTAAGCCTCTTTGAGCCCGGGTCCACATATGGGGAGTCGGGAGAGACCGGTTCAGGGCGGCACATGCGGACTCAGGTACCGGCAAACCCCCATCACTGTCGGCGCTACCGGTAGACTGGGAGCTAATCCCGCCCCGCTTGTGGGGACCGTCGGGAGATGGTGTGCAACGCTGACTAAAGGCTTACCAACGCAACACGCCGCAGCCGCTCCGGCCACCGCCGGGAGTTCGGCTTGTGCTGTGCCAGAAAGGGCGCTTCGTGGCCGATTCCGGCAACCCCAACGAGAACATCCCGTCCACCGACGCCGGCGACAACGTCGCGGCCACGACCTCGAACGGCGAGGTCACAGCCTCGTACGACGCCAGCGCCATCACCGTCCTCGAGGGTCTGGACGCGGTTCGCAAGCGACCCGGTATGTACATCGGCTCGACCGGCGAGCGCGGACTGCACCACCTCGTGTACGAGGTCGTCGACAACTCCGTGGACGAGGCGCTGGCCGGCCACGCGGACACGATCGACATCACGATCCTCGCCGACGGCGGCGTGCGTGTCGTGGACAACGGCCGTGGCATCCCCGTGGGCATCGTCCCCTCCGAAGGGAAGCCGGCCCTCGAGGTCGTGCTGACGGTCCTGCACGCGGGCGGTAAGTTCGGCGGCGGCGGCTACGCGGTCTCCGGTGGTCTGCACGGCGTCGGCGTCTCCGTCGTGAACGCCCTGTCGAGCAAGGTCTCCGTCGAGGTCAAGACCGACGGACGCCGCTGGACGCAGGACTACAAGATGGGCGTTCCGACCGCCCCTCTCGCCGAGCACGAGGCCATCGACGAGACCGGCACCTCGGTCACGTTCTGGGCCGACGGCGACATCTTCGAGACGACCGAGTACTCCTTCGAAACGCTTTCGCGGCGCTTCCAGGAGATGGCGTTCCTCAACAAGGGTTTGACAATCAAACTCACTGATGAGCGCGAGTCGGCGAAGGCCACTGCCGGGGCGGACGAGGCGGGTGCTGACGAGAAGGACGAGGTCAAGACCGTCACGTACCACTACGAGGGCGGCATCGTCGACTTCGTGAAGTACCTCAACTCCCGCAAGGGAGAAGCGGTGCACCCCACCGTCATCGACCTCGAGGCCGAGGACAAGGACAAGAGCCTGTCCCTCGAGGTCGCGATGCAGTGGAACAGCGGCTACAGCGAGGGCGTGTACTCCTTCGCCAACATCATCCACACGCACGAGGGCGGTACGCACGAAGAGGGCTTCCGCGCCGCGCTGACCTCGCTGATCAACAAGTACGCGCGCGACAAGAAGCTGCTGCGCGAGAAGGACGACAACCTCACGGGTGACGACATCCGCGAGGGTCTGACCGCGATCATCTCGGTCAAGCTGAGCGAGCCCCAGTTCGAGGGCCAGACCAAGACCAAGCTGGGTAACACGGAGGCGAAGACCTTCGTCCAGAAGGCGGTCTACGAGCACCTCAACGACTGGCTGGACCGCAACCCGAACGAGGCCGCGGACATCATCCGCAAGTCCATCCAGGCGGCCACCGCGCGCGTGGCGGCCCGCAAGGCCCGTGACCTCACCCGTCGCAAGGGCCTCCTGGAGACGGCGTCCCTGCCGGGCAAGCTGTCCGACTGCCAGTCGAACGATCCCACCAAGTGCGAGATCTTCATCGTCGAGGGTGACTCCGCCGGCGGCTCGGCCAAGTCCGGCCGCAACCCGCAGTACCAGGCGATCCTCCCGATCCGAGGCAAGATCCTCAACGTCGAGAAGGCGCGGATCGACAAGATCCTGCAGAACCAGGAGATCCAGGCACTGATCTCCGCCTTCGGTACCGGAGTCCACGAGGACTTCGACATCGAGAAGCTCCGCTATCACAAGATCATCCTGATGGCGGACGCCGACGTCGACGGCCAGCACATCAACACCCTGCTGCTGACCTTCCTGTTCCGCTTCATGCGGCCGCTGGTCGAGGCCGGACACGTGTTCCTCTCCCGCCCCCCGCTGTACAAGATCAAGTGGGGCCGGGACGACTTCGAGTACGCGTACTCCGACCGCGAGCGCGACGCGCTGATCGAGCTGGGCCGCCAGAACGGCAAGCGCATCAAGGACGACTCGGTCCAGCGCTTCAAGGGTCTCGGTGAGATGAACGCCGAGGAGCTGCGCATCACGACCATGGACCAGGAGCACCGCGTCCTGGGTCAGGTCACGCTCGACGACGCCGCCCAGGCCGACGATCTGTTCTCGGTCCTGATGGGCGAGGACGTCGAGGCCCGCCGTGCGTTCATCCAGCGCAATGCCAAGGACGTCCGCTTCCTCGACATCTGAGTCGGTCTCAGCTGACCGCACCAGGAAGGATCTTCACCAGCAATGGCCGACGAGACACCTCTTTCTCCTGCCGATCCGAGTACGCCTGAAGAAGGCGGCGAGATCACTCTGCGCGTCGAGCCCGTCGGGCTCGAGACGGAGATGCAGCGCTCCTACCTCGACTACGCGATGTCCGTCATCGTGTCGCGCGCGCTGCCCGACGTACGGGACGGTCTCAAGCCCGTCCACCGCCGCGTGCTGTACGCCATGTACGACGGCGGCTACCGGCCCGAGAAGGGCTTCTACAAGTGCGCCCGCGTCGTCGGTGACGTCATGGGTACCTACCACCCGCACGGCGACTCCTCGATCTACGACGCCCTGGTCCGCCTGGCCCAGCCGTGGTCGATGCGGATGCCCCTGGTGGACTCCAACGGCAACTTCGGCTCCCCGGGCAACGACCCGGCGGCCGCCATGCGCTACACCGAGTGCAAGATGGCGCCGCTGTCCATGGAGATGGTCCGTGACATCGACGAGGAGACCGTCGACTTCACGGACAACTACGACGGCCGTAACCAGGAGCCGACGGTCCTGCCGGCGCGCTTCCCGAACCTGCTGATCAACGGCTCGGCGGGCATCGCGGTCGGCATGGCCACCAACATCCCGTCGCACAACCTCCGCGAGGTCGCGGCCGGCGCCCAGTGGTACCTCGAGAACCCCGAGGCCACCCATGAGGAGCTGCTCGACGCCCTCATGGAGCGCATCAAGGGCCCCGATTTCCCGACCGGCGCCCTGGTGGTAGGCCGCAAGGGCATCGAGGAGGCCTACCGCACGGGCCGTGGCTCCATCACGATGCGCGCGGTCGTCGAGGTCGAGGAGATCCAGAACCGCCAGTGCCTGGTGGTCACCGAACTCCCCTACCAGGTCAACCCCGACAACCTCGCGCAGAAGATCGCCGACCTGGTGAAGGACGGCAAGATCGGCGGCATCGCGGATGTCCGCGACGAGACCTCGTCGCGCACGGGCCAGCGGCTCGTGATCGTGCTCAAGAGGGACGCGGTCGCCAAGGTCGTCCTGAACAACCTCTACAAGCACACCGACCTGCAGTCGAACTTCGGTGCGAACATGCTGGCGCTGGTGGACGGCGTACCGCGCACGCTGTCGCTCGACGCGTTCATCCGCCACTGGGTGACGCACCAGATCGAGGTCATCGTCCGCCGTACGAAGTTCCGGCTGCGCAAGGCCGAGGAGCGCGCGCACATCCTGCGCGGCCTCCTGAAGGCCCTGGACGCCATCGACGAGGTCATCGCGCTGATCCGGCGCAGCGACACCGTCGAGATCGCCCGTACGGGCCTGATGGGCCTCCTGGAGATCGACGAGATCCAGGCCAACGCCATCCTCGAGATGCAGCTGCGCCGCCTGGCCGCCCTGGAGCGCCAGAAGATCATCCAGGAGCACGACGAGCTCCAGGCGAAGATCACCGAGTACAACGCGATCCTCGCCTCGCCCGTGCGCCAGCGCGGCATCATCAGCGAGGAACTCGCGGCGATCGTCGAGAAGTTCGGCGAGGATCGTCGCTCCAAGCTGGTGCCCTTCGACGGTGACATGTCCATCGAGGACCTGATCGCCGAAGAGGACATCGTCGTCACCATCACGCGCGGTGGCTACATCAAGCGGACCAAGACCGAGGACTACCGCTCGCAGAAGCGGGGCGGCAAGGGCGTACGCGGCGCGAAGCTGAAGCAGGACGACATCGTCGACCACTTCTTCGTGTCGACGACACACCACTGGCTGCTGTTCTTCACCAACAAGGGCCGCGTCTACCGCGCGAAGGCGTACGAACTTCCGGACGCCGGCCGTGATGCACGCGGCCAGCACGTGGCGAACCTGCTGGCCTTCCAGCCGGACGAGGCGATCGCCGAGATTCTCGCGATCCGTGACTACGACGCGGCGCCTTATCTGGTGCTGGCCACCAAGGGGGGCCTCGTCAAGAAGACGCCCCTCAAGGATTACGATTCGCCTCGCTCGGGCGGCGTCATCGCCATCAACCTTCGTGAAACGGAGGACGGTTCCGACGACGAACTGATCGGAGCCGAACTCGTCTCGGCCGAGGATGATCTGCTTCTGATCAGCAAGAAGGCGCAATCGATCAGGTTCACCGCGACGGACGACGCGCTGCGCCCCATGGGCCGCGCCACCTCGGGCGTCAAGGGCATGAGCTTCCGTGAGGGCGACCAACTGCTCTCGATGAATGTTGTTCGACCCGGTACGTTCGTGTTCACTGCCACAGACGGTGGGTACGCGAAGCGGACCAACGTCGACGAGTATCGCGTCCAGGGTCGCGGTGGCCTCGGCATCAAGGCCGCCAAGATCGTCGAGGATCGTGGTTCTCTCGTCGGTGCGCTGGTGGTCGAGGAGACCGACGAGATCCTCGCCATCACGCTGTCCGGCGGTGTGATTCGTACGCGAGTCAACGAGGTCAGGGAGACGGGCCGTGACACCATGGGCGTCCAACTGATCAACCTGGGCAAGCGCGATGCCGTGGTCGGCATCGCTCGTAACGCCGAGGCCGGTCGCGAGGCGGAGGAAGTCGACGGCGATGATGCCGAGGACGAGACCGTTGAAGGCGGCGAGGCCGCCGGTACGGACGAGGGCGAGCAGTCCTCGACCGAGTAGCGCGAGGAGTGAGTCATCGTGAGCGGAGCCACGGGCGCCGGATCGGTCGGTACGGAAACGGACGACGGCGGTCGTGGCTCCGCCACGGAGACGACCGATTCGCATGACACTCATGGATCCCAGGGGGGAACTGTGACGGACACCCGAGGCCCGCAGGCCCAGCAGCACGCGGCCGGAGCGGGCCCGGAGACTCCGGGCGCACCGGCCGCGGCCGGTCCTGCCGCGGCCAGTACCGCAACGACTACCGCGGCCGCTCCGGCAGCCGGCTCCCCGCTGCCGGGGGAGCGGCAGCCGCAGCCTGCACAGCCGTACCACCCGCCGCAGGCGTACCCGGCTCAGGCGCCGGCGGGCGCCGTGCGTCTGCCGCGGACCGGCGCCCGCACCACGCCTCGCACCCGTAAGGCGCGGCTGCGGGTGGCCAAGGCCGACCCGTGGTCGGTGATGAAGGTCAGCTTCCTGCTGTCCATCGCGCTCGGCATCTGCACGATCGTGGCGGCGGCGGTGCTGTGGATGGTTCTGGACGCGATGAGCGTCTTCTCGACGGTCGGCGGAACGATCTCCGAGGCGACGGGCTCGAACGAGTCGAACGGCTTCGACCTGCAGGCGTTCCTCTCCCTGCCGCATGTCCTGATGTTCACGTCGATCATCGCGGTCATCGACGTCGTCCTCGCCACGGCACTCGCGACGCTCGGCGCGTTCATCTACAACCTCTCCGCGGGCTTTGTCGGCGGCGTTGAGCTGACCCTCGCCGAGGACGAGTGACAGCGACTGCTCAGCCCTTCCCGGGGTCCTGGGATACCGATTTTGGGACTGGCCGCGTCGTGCGCTAATCTTCAGAGGTCAGCGCGCGGGACACACACCGCAAAGCGCGGCGGGGCTATAGCTCAGTTGGTTAGAGCGCATCCCTGATAAGGATGAGGCCACAGGTTCAAATCCTGTTAGCCCCACCAGCACAAAGACCCCCAGGCAATTACGTCTGGGGGTCTTTGGCATCTACGGCTGACATCAGCCGATGAGCGGATCTTCCAGCAGCTCGGCAAGCAGCGCGACGGCATCGCGTTCGTCGGAGCCGACCACGTGCGTGTGGTCGTCCATGGGCATGCTGATCCGGCTGTGGCCGCAGGATCGCCTGAGCGACCTTGGGATGCACCGTCAGGGACGCGAGCAGGGTCCTGCAGGGTGCCGGGCGAGCCGGACCGTGATCCTGCGGACGCCGGCCCGTTTCCCCAGGGCGTTGAAGGTACGGGAGGAGCCCACCGGATCGGGGGCACGAGCGGAGAACTCCGGCTGTGGTGGGTGGAGCGAGTCGACCAAGTGCCGACGGGGCGAAGCACCAAGGTCCGAATCAATCAGCAGCGTCGCGATCGCCTCCGGGCCCCTTCGGGTCATCGGGTGCGCTGTGCAACCTTCCCCCCAGCTCAGGAGTCTCCACGCCGTACGTCTTGCCCGCACAGCGTCAGAAGAGTCTCGTCGCTGCCCGGACCGGTGGTGTCATGTCCGCCGTCGTCCTCGGTAGCCTGCTGGTCGCCGCCCCGCAGGCGGCGGCTGCCGACGTCACCTGCTCGACCAACGTCTACAAGAGGACGTTCTACAAGAACACGTCGTTCTCCGGCTCTCCGGTGAGGACCGACTGCGACAGCACCATCAGCCAGAGCTGGTCCGGCAGCCCGGTCTCCGGCGTGCCGTCGAACAACTTCGGTGTCCGCTGGTCGGTGACCCGCGACTTCGGCTCCGGCGGCCCCTTCACGTTCACTGCCTCCGCCACCGACGGCGTCCGCGTCTACCTGGACGGCGTCCGCAAGATCGACCTGTGGAAGAGCACCGGTGACACCGCCCGCTCCAAGAGCGTCAACCTCACCGTCCCCTCCGGCAAGCACACCCTCCGCGTCGACTACGTGAACTGGACCGGCGCCGCGAAGGTCAAGTACACGTACACACCGCGGACGTCGGCGACGTACGACAAGACGAAGCCACTCGCCCCCACCGGCGTGAAGACCGCCTACAACACCACGACCCGCAAGACGACCGTCTCCTGGTCCGCCAACAAGGAGATGGATCTGGCGAGTTACTCCTTTTACCGGCGGCCCGTCGGCTCCAGCACCTGGACGAAGGTCACCGTGACCACCGCCCGCAGCCACACCGACCCTCTCGTGAACCCCGACGACCGCACGCCCTACTACTACGAGGTACGCGCCAAGGACAAGGCGGGCAACACCTCGTCGGGCAGCACGGACACCATCGTCCGTCCCCTGCCCGTCGTCACCTCCCTGACCGGCACCTACGACAAGGCGACCGGCAAGGTCACCCTGAAGTGGCCCCTCAACACCGAACCGCACTTCGACCACTACACGGTCCTGAGCAACGACAAGGTGGACGGCTACTACGTCTGGGTCCCGCTCGGCACCACCAAGGGCAACACCTGGACCACCGGCCCTGTCACGGCCGACGGTGAGTGGCGCCACTACCGCGTCCTCGTCACCAACGACGGCGGCACCACCACCTACAACCCGGGTGGGCTCGACGGCAGCGCCACCAATGAGCTCTGGCTCGGCATCCCTGACGGCATCGCCCCCTACTACGCCCCCGACCTGACCCTGGGCTCCTGCGCGAGCGGCATCCGGGCGACCGCCACCGACAACACGCCGGCCCCGATCCGCGACTTCACCGGCTTCGAGATCGAGCGCCGCGAGGCGGGGACGGGCACCTGGTCGGTCGTCCTGCACCAGGGCTACGACCCGCGCCTCGCCTCCGCCACGGCCACGGTCTGCGACCCGCTGCCCGCCGAGGGGCACACCTATGAGTACCGGGCCCGTACCTATGACGAGGCCGGGAACTACTCGCCGTACAGCGAGATCCGTGCCATGGCCGTGCCGGTCGGCTGACGGTCACGGGGAACACGCGACAGCGGGCCTCTCTTGCTGATCCGGGAACGCGTGCGAGTGTTCGCCGCTGACATGGCGAAGGCCCGGCAGCTCTTTCGAGGTGCCGGGCCTTGGAGTCTGCGTGTGGCGGTGTACGCAAGTTCGCCGCTGGGTCAGGGGGGTGTCGCGCCGGTCAGCGCTGGAGGGGAGCGGCGACGTGCCGGAGAGGTGTGTCGGGCTCGGGGAGGGCCGCGGGATCGGCCGGGGTCTCGGGGGCGCAGCGGGCCGCGGGCTCGGCCGGGTCGACATCGGTCGGCGGGCGGTGGCGGCAGCTCGGCGAGGAACCGTGGGCCTCGGCGCGGATGCGCTGCTTCATCGTGGGGGGCAGGTTCCTGCTGTGGGGACCGGTCCAGGGGGACGTCGTCGGCACCGTTACGGAGGTCGCGCTGTTGCGCGTCGTTCCGGCCTGCGGTACGGCTGCGGCCGCGGTGGTCGTGATGAATCCGAGCGCCGTGCACAGCGCGAGGAAGGCGGTGACGATGGCGGTCCACAGCTTCATGACCTTGTTCTGGGTCATGGCCCCTCACTTTCGGGTCAGGCGATTTGCGTACTTTCCTCATGATGTGTATGTGGGCCGCGAAGTGGTGGACCGACGCCCGTGGCGCGTCGATGTTCCGATGAACAACACCCGGATGGGCGCAAAAGGCCAGGAAAGTGCAGAAAAAGTACGAGAGGGCGATGAACGTCACCGTGTGTGAGGTGCGATCACCCTGTGATCGGGGCGGTCGCGCCCGGTCCTATTGCCATCCGGGGGGCGGGAGTTGGGGGTCGACGCAGGTCACTGATCGATATCGGTCGGTGTGTATAGTCGGGCGCCAGAGGTCCCCTACGTCAAGGAAAGACGAGGTCGCGCGGTGAAGAAGCTTCTCCTGGTCGCACTGGCCGCCATCGGCGGGCTCCTCGTGTACCGCCAGATCCAGGCGGATCGCGCCGAGCAGGATCTGTGGACGGAGGCGACTGACTCCGTGCCCACGGGTTCGTGAGTATCGACACCAGTCTCAGATCAGACCCCGGCCGCCCTCGCGGTCGGGGTTTTGTGTTGCTCGGAACCGCCCCGGGTTCACCTCGGCAAATGGGATGATTGCGTTAGCAAATTCATCGACCCTGTAGACGGGTGCTTTCAGCCGCTTGTACGGATAGCACGGTGGCCCCGGGACCGGCGGGGCAGGATGGGCCACGGTCCGGGGCTACGACGAGGGGTGGCGCGTGATGGGGCGGCGCACGATGAGGCGGCGCGCGGCCGGGCGGCGCAGGGCTGCGGCGTGGTACGGCAAGGCGCTGGCGGCTGTCGTAGCGGCCCTCTGCGCGACGGTCGCGGCGCCGGGGCCGGCCTCCGCGACGGTTACGGCAGCCGAGTCCGGTACGCCGAAGCCGTACGCCTTCGCCGAGGACGCCACGACGGTCGAAGGCGCCACGGACACCACGAACGCCGTACGGCTCGAGCCCGGCAGGACGTACAAGAGCTCCATCGCCAAGGACGGCAAGCTTTACTACCGCCTCGAGCTCGACGCCACGACCAACGCATACGTCTCTGCCACCGTCGTCCCCAGGCCGGGCACGACGGTCTCCTACGCGGACGGCGTCAAGATCTCCGTGCAGGACGGCGACAGCCGCCGCTGCTCCTCCTCCGCGACCGCCCACTTCGGCGCCACCCAGAGCCCGCACCCCATCGCAGCCTGGGCATCGCGCGAGATAGGGGCCGACAAGTTCGCCTGTCAGGCGGCCGGGACGTACTACGTGGTCGTCGAGCGCAGCGACGCGTCCGGCTCCTCGCTCTCCTCGTCCTCCTCCCCCGACGACTGGGATCTGGAGCTGAGTCAGGTGTCGGAACCCCGCCTGGAGAAGGCGGGTTCGACGACCGCTCCGGAGATCTGGAACTCCGCCTCACCCGAAGCGCTCCAGGGGGACGCGGAGGAACGCAAGGGCGGCACGGGGTTCGCCACGGCCGGAGACCTGAGGCAGGGAGTCTGGAAGAACGGGATCAGCCCAGGACAGACGCTCTTCTACAAAGTGCCGGTCGACTGGGGACAACAGTTCTACGCCACTGCGGAACTGGGCAGTTCGGGCGGTGGCGGTGACGGCTTCGTGGCCACGGCGCTGGTCATGTCCCTCTACAACCCCGTGCGCGGATTCGTCGACGATGTCGGCTCCGGATACGACGGAAGCCAGCGGTCGGCCGCGCTGGATCCGCTGCCGCCCGCCGAGTACCGCAACCGGTACGCCTTCACCGACCGGATCAGCACCATGAGGTTCGCGGGTTCGTACTACCTCGTGGTGCATCTCGCCGGGCAGGTCGCCGACAAGTTCGGCGACGGGCCCTTCGGGCTGACGCTACGTGTACGGGTGGAGGGCGGCGCGCATGCAGGCCCGGCGTACGTGGGGTCGGCCGAGCCCCGGGACGTGTTCGACGCCGCGGCCGGCGGCGACTTCGAGGAGGCGTCCGGCGGGGCGGTGGGGGGCGGTGGCACGGTGAGTACCGGGGGCGGAGGGAGCGGCGGCGGCTCCACCATGAAGCTGGTCGCGGCGAGCGGTATCGGCACAGGGACCGTCCTGCTGCTGACGCTCGGGGTGTGGACGGTGGTCGCGCGGCGGCGGGCGGTGGTGGTGGTGTCGGGGGGAGCGGATACGACGGCCACGGCCACGACTGTGGCTCCCGCTCCGTGGGATCACGAGGCGCCGCGGGGCTAGGACCTGTCCGGTCGATCACGGTGGAGGAAAGCCGCGGCACCTCGTCGACCCCGCGTCTCCGCCGTGATGGACCGGACAGGTCCTGGTAGGCGCCGGTTCCAGCGGGTGACAGGGGCACGCGGTGTGGCCGGGAGCGCGTGCGCGTCCGCCGGTCCAGGGTGACGAGCTCGGGTCTGGGTCGCGGATCTGAGGCGCGGGTCTGAGGCTGGGATCTGGCGCTGGGAACTGGGTCTCAGAGCTGGGCCAGCGCCCAGAAGCCCACCGCGAAACACGCCAGCGCCAGCAGCAGGACCGGGATGGCAACCTTCGCGGGCGGTCCCGGGCGGGGCCGCCCGCGCCTGGCACGGTGCCCTGGAATTGGCCCTGTCTGATGCGGAACCTGCGGGGATCGAGCGGTGTATGAATCAGTAGAGGCGTACGCGTGCTGGGGCATCGGGGCGGTCGGAGTGGTGGGCTGAAAGGGGGAGGGCACATGCGCGGGGGTGTGGTCGAAAGGCGGAGCGTAGACGGGAGTTGGAGCCGACAGCGCGACCGAGGTGGGGGGAGTGGGCGTCTGCTCGGGCCCGTGTTGCGGCCGGTGAGGGGTGGAGAGCTGCTGAGTCTCGTGCCATGCCTGCTGTGGCTGGGACAGAGGCTGTGGCTGGGATTGCGGCTGCGACCGCGCTTGGGGAGTGGTCGTCTGGGGCGGCGGCAAGTGGAAGCTGCCGGTGTCCGACATCGTGGATGGCTGCGGGGGCAAGTCGTCGGGGGCGAGGTGTGGTGGTACGCCACCGGGGGCGAGCTCATTCTGTGCGTCGCCTGGGGCACGCTCGGGTCGTGTACCTCTGGAGACGGACTCCGGCCATACGCCCCCGGAGAGGGACCCTTGAGACGGAGCCTCCGATCCGTGACGCCATGGCCCCGAGCCGTGGAGCCGTGGTCCGGAGCTGGAGCCGATCTCAGTCCCAGAGTTATCCGGCCCAGTTCCAGAGTCAGGCCTGGGCCTCAGTGCGGATGCAGGCGCAGGTGCAGGCCCGGAGTCAGGACCAGTGTCGATGCCGAGCCCTGGCTCAGGACCAGAGGCAGGACCAGTGCCGGGACCGGATCCGGACCACGAAGGTGTGTGCTCGGCGTCGAGTCGCTGCGCTGCGCCGCCCAAGTGTGGCCGCGTCTGCCCACCCACGCCCGGACCGCTGTCCGAGCCGCCGCTCACACCCTCACCCGACCCCCCGCCGAAGGTTCTACCCCTCTCTACGCCTGAGGTGTTACCCACCCCTCCGCCCGAGGTGTGGCCTGTGCCCGCCCCCGAGGTGCCGGTCCTGACGCCCGAGGTACCACCTCCGCCTACGCCCAAGGTGCCGCCCGCGCCCGACAGGTCACCCGGAGCCGCGCTCACGCCTGGCGCTGTCCTGAGCGGGCCTTCGGGGCCGAACCCCGGGGGAAGTGGGCCGAGTTGGTCGAAGACCTCGACCAGTTCGTCGTCGGGGCCGGGCTCGGGCAGTAGCTCGGCGGCCGAGGCCAGCGCCTTGCGCGCCCCCGTCGCGGTGCGGAATCGCGCATGAGGGTCTGGCTGTACCAGCGTGGCCACGACCTGCCACAGCGGCTCGGGTATGCCCTGCGGGGCGGCCGGTGTGCCGTGCGCCGCGAAGTACTCGATCAGCGCCTTGGCGTCGGGCTTGGCCCCTTCAAGGAGATACAGGGCAACCAGACCCACGGCGAAGAGATCGGCGGGGAAGTCCGGCTCGGCGCCCATCATCTGCTCGGGCGCGAAGTAACCGGGCGTTCCCACCACGTAGTTGGTCTCGGTCAGCCGCGGCTCACCGAGCCGCATGGCGATGCCGAAGTCGGACAGCCGTAGCCGTGGCCGGGCCGTTCCGGTCGCCTCGAGCAGTACGTTGGCGGGCTTGATGTCGCGGTGCACGACCCCCTCCGCGTGCACCGCGGCAACCCCCGCTAGTAGCTGGTCGAGCAGGGTGCAGACGAAGGGAGGAGGCAGCGGTCCATAGTCGTTGACCAGGTGGACCAGTGACCCTCCGGCGACCAGGTCCATGGTGAACAGGACCTTGTCGTCGTCGGCGGCCCAGCTGGCGGGCGCGAGCACATGGGGGTGATCGATCCGCAGTGCCTGCTCCCGCACGAAGCGCAGCAGCGCGTGCGCGTCGCTCTGCTGGAGCACCTTGGCGGCCACATACCGGCGCCGCCGGTGGTCCCACGCGCGCCAGACCGCACCGACTCCCCCGCGGCCGATCGGGTCGGCAAGTTCGTACCGTCCGGCGAAGACCTCACCCATGGTCGTACGTCGCTCCCTTTCGGCGGTCGGTCCGGCGGCCGCTGCGAGGTGCCCGGACGTCCGGGCACCTGCGAGGGTCCGGTCGGCCTGGCCCTCCATCGGTGCCGGACTGCCCGGACGCCATGAGATGCCCGGCAGCCTGACGTGCGGCGCTGGACGACGGTCCTGGGCCTCAGATGGGGCCGGGCCGTCGGGTCAGTTCTGGTGCGACTGGTAGTGCGCGACTGCGTCGGAGGTGCGGCCGGCGCCGTACACCCGGAGGAACTCTGCCAGTTCCGGGTGGGTCGGGGCGAGGGTGTTGGCCGCCTCGATGATGTCCCCCGCGGCTGCCACGGAGCGCAGCAGCGACTGAATCTCGCGGACCACCCGCTTGACCGTGGGTGCACCCGAACTGCTCGTCGACTGCGTGGTGTTGCTGAGAACCGAGCCCCCCTGCGACTTCTTGATCTCGTCCATGCGCTCGGTGGCCTCGGCGGCGCTGATGCTGCCGTCCGCGACCTGCCCCGCCAGGTCCTGCAGCAACTGCACGCGCTGGACGACCGCAGGGTTGCCGATCTTGGCGCGTTGGCCGCTCATCAGCTGCGACAGCATGGGCGCGGAGAGGCCCAGTACCCCGGCAAGACGCGCCTGGTTGAGGCCCAGATCGTCGATGAGCCTGCGGAAGAGCGCCCCCAACGGCTCCCCGTACCAGTTCCGCTGCAGCTCCTGGGCTCTTGCGGTTGCTTCTTGCTGTGCGGCGTCCATTTGCGTCTCCCCATCGCTTCCCCAAATACCGCGGTTCGCTGTAGCGAACCACGTCGAGCATCTTACGGAGAGTGGTCGTTCACGGGGACCCCCAATCTTTTTGCGAGATCCCGGGGGTGACCCGGTACTCTGGTCTGCGGCGCCCACCGGTATCCGTTTCTTCCGGCCGGACGCTCCTCTTTCGGGGCCTTAGCTCAGTTGGTAGAGCGCTGTCTTTGCATGGCAGATGTCAGGGGTTCGACTCCCCTAGGCTCCACTCAGTAAAACCCTCTGACCTGCGGAAACGCAGGCGGAGGGTCTTTTTTTTGTGCTGGCTCCCGTGCAGGGGGAGGTCTGCTCGCGTCAGTAAGACGCTGTCGCGGGAAGCGTCAGGCGGTCACGCTGATCCGGCTCGACCACCCCGCGCTGCTCGCCGCCGCCCGCTGCGCGTGCCCAGGGCGTTCGGGACCGTGCGCAGACAGCGGCGCCTGCCGATCCTGGCCGACGACAACCCGTTCCCACGTCCCGGATCATCGCTCTCCTGGGTTCCGCCGGTTTCGTCGGTTCCACGTGAAACACCGCCGTGGGGCGGGAGACCCTCGGTCGGCGGGCAGGTCCAGCTCCGGGCAGTCCTTCCACAGCCGCTCCAGGGCGTAGAAGACGCGCTCC